>JAYVOX010000642.1:0-14637 GCA_043757695.1 Schlesneria sp. | reverse complement strand
GCTTTGAGAAAATGGTTAATGGCGTTGCCCGTTGGGGCAATAATGACGGCTCGAAACACTTGAAAACATCACACCTGCAATCCGGTAGAGTCAGGAATGTTGCATGAACGGTTCGCGCAGTCGCGAAGAGAGCGACCGACAGCCGCTGGAGTTCTGTCCCGAATGCCAGCCCAAAATATGGTGGAATCTTGGAGCCGACCCCGTGAAACGAACTCAAAAGCTCGCCAAGTTCGCCACCGACCACGGCCTGACTGCCGAAGCAACGCTCTGGAATCGTCAGCTCATGCGATTCGAAGAATGAGACATCCGGGCCGCGCCGACATTCACTTCGCTACTGACGGCGTCACCCCGTCCGGTAGGGACGAGATTCCGGGCGTCGGCGACTTGATTCCGGTCGGAAGCAGTCGGTTTCCAACCGGAAGGGATCCGGTTCCGGATGGAACGAACTCGGTTCCGGCTGGAAGCGGATACATTCCACCGGAATGGAGGGGATTCCGGCCGGAAGGAAGAGGATTCCGGGTCGAAGGGAGGAGCTTCCACCCGGAATCCTTCGTCTTCCGCCCGGAAGGGACTCGTCCAACGGCGGAAGAAAGCCATAACTGCTTGGAAATGAATTGGTTATGCCTCGCACCGCCATGGATGAGACATTTTCACGTTTAGCCCCAACGCCAACGGCGTGGGAGCGAATGCGAGCGAACCGTTGATCGCACGCACGCCGTTGGCATAGCGGCTAAACGTCTCCAGACCGCGTGGGGTATCGCAGTCTGCTGAAGAACGTGGGGTACGTTTCCAACGTGCCCGCCTTCTGCGGGAAAACAGCACGATGAAAGAGCACGATGAAATCGTAGGATGGACGCCTCGTCCGTCCGATTCCAATTGGTTTTCGCTCGGACGAGGCGTCCAAGCGACGTTTTTCAACAGGCTGCTTAGAGCGGTTCCAAGCTGGGTGTAGCGGAACTCGTGAGAGTTCCAGCCTGAAGTCTCACGACTTCAGCTACTTTTTGCCGCTACACCAGCCTGTAATCGCTCTAGGCCTTGGGAGGCGATGCGGGAGCGGCATTCGGGCCTTGGCGGACATCGCTGCGGAGTTTGGCGACCGCCTTTCCCTCTTCGCTCGTCTTGCCGAGGATCGCGATGATCGTGTCCAGTCGAGTGGAACCAGTTCGGTAGACGGTGTCCTGTGCCGCGGCGACCTCCGCCGACTTGTTCTTCAACTGTGTCTTCAGGGCTTCCTGCTCGCCGTCCGAGACCACCATCGCTTGCGACATCCCCTCCAACTCCGTGACCCACGGCCCGACGTTCAAGCCCTTGCCCTGCAGCAGGGCTTGGTTCGCCGTCAGATATTGATTGAGCTTCTGAATAAACCCGAGTGTTTCCGTAAAGGTCATCGCCATGAACATCGTCCTTTCAACACGAGAGATGCTTTGACTTCCCCCGGGCGCACCGTCGAATGACGGACTGTAAAGTCACCCGGTCATCGATCGCAGTCATCCCTTCCAACCCTCCCGCAAAGATCAAGCATTCCCAAAACCTTCCCGACCATCTGGCCTTGGATGCTTCTTCAACCGTGGCACGACCAACGTTGTTGAGATATCAAACAGGGCCACCTCGCCCTCTCCATTTGTCCGGCCCCAGCACCGGGTCGGCTATTTGGTCTTCAGTTCTTCGCGGTACGGCTGGCCTTCGTTGAAGAGCTTCATCATCTTCGCACGGATCTCAACATCCTCCTTCGGAGCCATGTCGATCGCCTGTTGCAGACGCTTCTTCGCTTCGGCAAATTGTCCCGCTTCGGAATGTGCGGCGGCGAGTGTCGTAATGAAAGTATCATTCTTCCATTCCGTGAACTCACATGCTTTCGTTGCGTGCTCGATTGCCTTCGTGCCATCTCGGAACCTTCCATTCCGACAAGTTGCTTGCAGCCAAGCGTAATTGTTGTGGACCTGCGGTGATTTTGGGTCAAGACGGATTGATTCATCGAGATCCGCAATGGCTTTTTCCCATTCCCCCGCCATCTGCATTACGATGGCTCGTTCCAACTGAACCGGATCGTCGTTGGAATGAATTCGATCCGCAGGTCGGCGGTATGGAGAGAACTCTCTGGAATTGAAGGCGACCTTCGAATAATTCGGCGTGAATCGAATCGCTTGATCGAAGTCAGCGAGAGCCCTGTTCAATTCATCTTTCGCGAGCCAGGCCCGCGCGCGGAAACGGAATGCTGGGGCAAATCGCGGGCAAAGACGAACCGCTTCAGAACAATCTACGATCGCCTTGTCGTATTCCCCCATTTCGAGAAATGTCTTTGCCCTTTGGGTGTAAGTCGATGGCTGTACAGGATCCAAGCGTATGCCTTCTGTGAGATCGGCGATCGCATTCTGCCGGTCGCTACGGAGCGCCCGAGTAATACCACGACAAGCCCATGCGGCGGGGTTTGTAGGATCAATTTTGATGACGTGATCAAAATCGGCAAGGGCTTTGTCAAATTCGGCCAGTTCCTTCCAAGCGATGCCTCGCAGGACGAAGTGGTTTGTAGAGGATCTCAACGCGATGATTTGATCCAAGTCGGCAATCGCTTTACGGACTTCACCCTTCGCATACAACGCCCACGCACGGTCCTTGAGCGCATACACCGATGTTGGATCGTGACGGAGGGCGATGTTGTAAAGGCGTAATGCTTCGTCAAAATCGGCCTGTGCGCGATCGGGCTCTCCCATATCGCGCCAGAGTTCGCCGCGGTGCATGAAAACGCTTGCGACTTTCGGCGAGAGACGAATCGTTTCTGCGTAGTCTCTCAATGCCTTGACGAATTCTTGCTTTTCATCCCAATAAAGTGCCCGGTGGTAGAATGCCTTCGCAGACTCCGGATTGCGACGAATCTCCTCGGATGCACTCGCAATGCATTCATCCAAATCGATTACTTGCGGTTTGCCAGCAGAACCGCTTGATGCGACCGTCGACGGAGTTGGTTCCTGAGCGTTGACTTCAAAGCAACGATTGTGACCGACAAGAATTCCGCCAATTAGAAACAAACGGTAAAGCAACGGATCTGTCCAAATTGACATGACAGCCATTCCTCAAAAACTCGGCAATCCTCTTCACCGTAAATAATTCATGTTTGAAGCGCGGGCACGGGTCAGCCGATGTTCTGCCATGGAGGTGTCATCTCTCGAAAACGAAAAATATCATCGGGATCAGGTATTTGATGCTCATTGATTCGTGGCTCAAAGTCCGGTTCATTCCGAAAATACTTCTCACTTGGCATAGGAATTTGGTCGTATTCATTGGAATTAGGGCCGATCCCGCCTTTCCATGCTGGCATTTCCGGTTTCTTCCCGAATTGGATTCCAAAGATTGACTGAATTTCTATCTTATTATCTTTCTCCAATGACCGTGCGACGCCAGTAATGAAAACGAGTCGCCCCTGTTCATCAAATTTAAAAGTGAATCCGTCCGCCCCTGGGGTTTCATTGCCCTCAATGCTTCCAATAGCCATCCCGCCTTCCATCGCGGACGCTAGGGCTGCACCCAATGCATTCATTGCCATGCCTATCGCTCCGCCGAACCCGAATCCGGCAGTGGCAATGGCGTTAGCTTTCGCCTTGGAGGCGTTGGCAATTGCATCGAGTTCCATTTCTTCGGCTTGGACTTGTGCGTCGATTGCTGTTTCCTCATCGGCGCTGCGAACATTGCTTGCTGCCTCCACTTCGGGGATCACAGTTATCACTGCGGTCAGGGCATTGGCGATCTTCGCATCGGCCAACGTCAGTGAATCCACAATGGAGGCATTAGCATCGGTCAGCGCGGCGTCGATTTCGGCGTCATCTGCGGTGTGTCCGGCGTTGGCGATGGTGTTGTCGGCGGTGAGGGCGTTGTCGGAGGTGGTGTTGGCGTAGGTGACCCAGGCCGGGGCGATGGTTGTGATCCAAGTGGCGTCGGCCTGGCTGTAGGCGCTCATGTAAGTGGAATAAGCGGGGTTGAAGGCGGCGTCTTTGGTGGCTTGGGCGGCGGCGATGGCGGCGTCGCGGGTTGCTTCCGGGGTGCCTTGGGCTGTGGCCCACCGGCTCATCGCGGCGGCCAAGGCGTTGGCGTTCGCGGTGTAGGTGGCGGTGTTGAACGCGGTGTCGCGAGTGGCTTTTGCTTGGGCGAGTGCGGTGGCCAGAGCGGCTTCGATCGAGGCGAGGGCGTGCGCGGCGGTGTTTGCGGCGGGCGCATCGGCCAGAGCTTTGGCCAGCGCGGCGGCGTCGATGGCCTTCGCTTCGTTGGCTTGTGTCTGAGCATCGGCGAGGGCTTCGGCTGCCGCGTCGGCGTCGAGTCGCGTCAGATACACCGCTTCGGCGTTCGCATCACTCAGAGCTTCGGCGGCACTCGCCGCGTTGTCGGCGTGGGCTTCGGTATCGGCAGCGCCCGCATCGGCGATGGCTTCGGTCGCAGCGGCGGCATCCAGCGAGTGGACCGCGGCGTCTTCGGCGGCGGCATCGGCGTTGATCTCGGCGGCGGTGGCTCCGGCCTCGGTCGTGATGACACTGGCAATCGCGCCGAGCACGGCGGTGTTGTAGGTGGTCACGGCATTCGCGCGGTCGGTCGCACTGGAAGCCGGGTTGTTGGCGACGAGATCGTACGCCGTTTGAGCGTTCGCGACGGCCGTGTTGTACGCGGCTTCGGCGTTGACGATGGCCGTGTCATAGGTCGTTTTGTCGGTGGCGATGATTGCGGCGAGGGCCGTCTCGATGCCGGTGGCTGTCGATGTATAAGCGGAGGCAGCGGCAGCGAGGGCCGCGTTGTAGATGCTCGTCGCACTCGCCACGGCACCGTCGTCAATCGACTTGTCGGCGGCGAGGACGGCGTTTTCCGTGGACAAGGCGGATGCGGCGTCGGTGTTGTAGGTGGTCTGGTGCGCGGCGATTTCTGTAGCAGCCGACGCTTCATCGGATTGCTCGATGCCATTGAACGTGGCCAAATCGGACGCGATGGCCGAGTCGTAGCTGGCATAGATCAGAGCGCGAGCCGACGCGGCCGTGGCTTGGGCTGCGGCGACGGCGGAGTCATAGGCCGTCTGCGCCGCCGCCTGCGCGGACGCGCTGGCCGTGGAGGCGGCTGTGATCGCCGTCTGATATATCGCATCGCTCGCGGCATCGAAAGGCGTGGTGGCTGGAGGCATTGAACCGCCGCCATACATGTAGCTCATCATGTAGTCCGCCATCGCGTTGTTGTACGTCTGCTGAGCCGCCAGCACGGCCGTCTGATACGCCTGTTCGGCGGGAGTCATGACGCTGTTGTAGGCGTTGCCCGCCGCCGTGAGCGTGGCGTTCTTCGCGGTCGTGGCCGTTTGCTTCGCGACGTTGTAGGCCGCCAAAGCCGTTTGATCGGCACCGTTCTCGGTCGTCCACGCCCCCTGTTCGGCGGTGATGAACAGGCCCACGGCCAATTGATCGGCCGTGGTCTCGGCCGTGCTCGCCACCAGTTCGGCGGTATTGAAGGCGGTCTGAGCCACTAGATCGGACGCCAACTCCGCCGCATCCGCCGCCGCGATGCCGGTTGTCAGCGTGTTCTCGGCCGTTTGGTCGCTGATGTTCTCGGCGTTCACCGCGTCATTGACCCCAGTCTCGAACGTCCCTTCGGCCGCCTGATTGCTGCTCGCATCCGTAGCAGCCGCGTTGGCGAGCGTCTGCTGATAGGTCGTGTTCGCGGCATTGATCGACGCGAGAATCGAAACTCCCGCTGGCGTCTCCCAGAAGGATGTGCCGCCGGTCGAACCAGTTCCGTTCGTTGAGCCCGTGCCACCAGTGCCGCTTGTCGAGCCGCCGTTGCCCGTCGAACCCGTGCCGCTCGATGAGCCAGTGCCGCCTGTTGAGCCAGCCCCGTTGTTCATTCCAGAGGCATCGACTTGATACGTGAACGTCAGCGTCTGCCAGTCGCCGTAGAGCGTGCGGCCGTCCGAGACCGTCTCGACAGCGCGGGCTTTGATCGTCACCGGGCCGTTGCTTTGCCCGTAAGAGCTCGCGTCGAAGCTGAATGAGTGATCCCAGTTGGGTGTCAGTGTCTGATCGATCGAGCCGTTGCCGCCGACATCGATCTGCACCATGTACATCGACGACATCATCGACATGCCGTAGCCGGACGTGCCAAACCCGTCATCGGTCAACGTCCCGGCGACGGTTGCATCGCTCGTGATCTGGTCTCCCATCGTCCCCGTGTCATTCACGAGGTGCAGGTTCGTCACCTGCGGCGGATCGTTCGGCGCGAGCGGAGCCGTCAGCATGACGGTGGCGGTCGATTGATCGCCGACACTGTCCGAGACGGTGTACGTGAACGTCTCCATCCCGGTGAATCCGTAATACGGAGTGAACCGCAGCGTGTCGGGAGCCGCTGGCATCCCCATCATCAAGGACATGTCATCGTGCTGAATCGACACCGATCCGCCAATCGGCGATTGGACCGAGATGATCGTCAGCGGCCCCCCGTCGCTCGTGTCATTCGACAACACATCCAGCGTCATCGGCTGCCCCATCATCATCGGATCTTGCGCCATCAGGTAGCTGTCATTGACCTCCGCCACAGCACTCATCACACGACGCGGCTCCAGCACCTCGACCATCGCCGCGATGTTGGAGAAGTCGCTCCGTCGCCCACGCGGCCGAACGCCGCATCTCGCTCCAGCCCCCCCCCGGTTCGCCAATTTCCACCAGCCAGACGACAGCCGACCGAGCCAATTGGCAAAGACCATGTTCGGGGTTCCTCAGAAAAGGGCGAGCGAAGCAATCAGAGAAGAATCTGAAAAATGAAGCGCTGCAATCATCGAGCGGACATCAACGCCGCGCCAGACTCGCACGGCCTGCTTCACTCCAGAACGGCGAAGCGGCCGAAACTCTACGGAGTTCGCGGTCGGAAAAGCAAGAGGTGGGATTGATCGAGCTTGCTGGGAAGGCGGGAATGGTGCGAGGCGGTCGATCGATTTATTCGTCGCTGAGTACCGCGTCCAGATCGGTAGGCGAACTGACTCTCATCTGGCCGCTCTTCAGTCCGGCGAAGTCGATGTGGTCGCCGTGCTTCATGATTTCAAAGCGTTTCGTTCCGGATTCGGTCGCGGGGACACAGGCCAGCACATACGACGAACCGATCACGCCGAGCTGGCCCTTGTGAACCTGAACTACGAGCGAGGTTCCCTCGTCGATTCCGAAGGCCACCCGATCGGGATGAGCATCCAAGAGACCGATCAGACGATTGAGGCGATTGCGACGGAGAAAGTGCTGGTCGATGATCGCATCCCGAAAGAGATCGAAACCGCGACCCTCAATCGCTTCCTCAGAACCCTGTTCGATCATGACCTTCGTCATCGCGGCAGCCCCGGCCGAACTGCCGCCAACAACGCCGCCTCGATCGAGGACCGCGTGCAGCTTTTCTTCGATCCGTGTTCCAGCGTAGCGCTCCGACAACAGCGCCTGTTGCCCGCCGCTGAGCCACACGCCGGTGGCATCATCGAGTGGCTGACCAAACGTGGCGAGATCGGCTTCCTCGCGCGAAGCGGCTTGCAGGACACGAACCGATGTCGTTCCGAGTGCCCGCCACGATTCGCGGATGGAATCGACTTGCTTTGAGTCGGCCTCGTAGGCCGGGATGACGACGATCTTCGCGCGTTGAGGTCCGCCCGCGAGATCGAGGAATCGCTGGCGAATCTCGGGTGGCAACCGGCCTCCCCCCGCGATGACCAGCGTTCCTCCCTCAAACCGCCGCAGGAAGTCGGTCTCGGAGGAATGGTCGATGGGTGGCCGAGTCAGCCAGTAACTGAAGGTCAACACCGTCAACGACAACACCGCGATTCCAGTCCAACGGACCAACGATCGCCGCGAGCCGGGCCGAACTTGCGAAGGGGAGGAACTGTCTGGAACCATCGCATCGCCCTCGGTGATCGCTCCGCCAGTGATGAACTGATTCCGAGAGGCGTGATGCGAGATAGCCCCCACGCCGTCATGAATGAGAGATTTTACGTTTAGCCCCAACGCCATCGGCGTGGGCGCGAATGTGGGCACCGCGTTGATCGCTCCCACGCCGATGGCGTCGGGGCTAAACGTCTCTCTGGACGCCGCGTGAGGTATGGCTCCTACTTTTCATCACCGGCACACGTCCACGAATCGAGCGACGTGGAGTCGCTGACCAACTCTTCGGGCTGGAAGTAGATTGGGATCTCCCGGGCGGCGGCTTCGGGGCCGTCGCTGCCGTGGACCATGTTCATTTGGCGGCTGAGGCCGAGATCGCCACGGATCGTGCCGGGGGCGGCGTCGCGTCCGTTGGTGGGGCCGAGCATTGTCCGCACGACACCAATCGCACCGGGGCCTTCCAGTACCAAGGCCACGACCGGGCCGGACGTGATGAACTCTTCAAGCATCGGATAGAACGGCTTCGAGACATGCTCGGCATAGTGCCGCTTCGACAGTTCGGGCGTGACCTTCAGCAGCTTGAGGGCGATGGTCTTGAGGCCCTTCCGCTCGAAGCGGCCGAGGATTTCTCCCGTCAACTTGCGGGCAACGGCATCGGGTTTGAGCAGGACGAAGGTGCGTTCGATGGGCATGGGAGACGTTCCAATTTAGAGGCGTGTTGAAAGTGATGCTGGTCGGGTGAGTTGGCTGCCGAGGCGAAAAGCCCCTTCACCCGAGTGCGTCCGCCACGCTAAATAATCGGGTAGCTGCCTCGCCAGAGTGCGGGATTCCCACGTTCTGGCGAACAGGGCTACCCCAAAATTCAGCGTAGACGAGGCAATAGCCCTCTCCCCGCAAGGCCGGGGCGAGGGGACAAGTGTCACGCCATCAACATCATTTGGCGGAAGGACTCGAACAGGTAGCTGCTGTCGTGCGGTCCAGCCGAGGCTTCGGGGTGGTACTGCACGCAGAAGGCGGGGAACTCTTTGTGCCGCAGGCCCTCCACCGTTTGGTCGTTGAGGTTGATGTGCGTCACTTCGAGACAGCTTGGCAGCGTCTCCGTGGCGATCGCGAAGCCGTGGTTCTGCGAGGTGATTTCGACACGGCCGGTGTCGCGATTCAGGACCGGCTGGTTGCTGCCTCGATGGCCGAACTTGAGCTTGTAGGTTTCGGCTCCACAGGCGAGGCCCATCAGTTGGTGTCCGAGACAGATTCCGAAGGTCGGCACCTGACCGAGCAGTCCGCGAATCGTGTCCACGGCGTAGGTGAGCGGTTCGGGATCGCCAGGCCCATTCGACAGGAACACGCCGTCCGGCTTGTAGGCCAGGACTTCGGCGGTCGTCACATTTCCGGGAACGACTGTGACTCGGCAGCCGATGTCACGCAGATGCCGCAAGATGTTCCACTTCATGCCGTAGTCGATCGCGACCACGTGGAATTCGCGTCCGTCGCGGGCGGGCTGGGTCGGTCCGAAGTGTGTCAGCGATGAGAGTCCCTCGGTCCACTCGAACGATTTCGCGGGCATGACCTCTCGAACGAGATCGCGGCCCACCAGAGTTGGGCTGGTCTGAGCCTTCTTGACCAGCGAGGCATCCTCCAAGTCGATGGTCGAAAGGATGCCGGTCATCGCGCCGCGTGTTCTCAGACGCCGGACGAGTGCCCGAGTGTCGATCCCCTCGATCCCAAGGACGTTCGCCTGACGCAGGTACTGGTCCAGCGACATCGTCGAACGGAAGTTGCTCGGTGCGCGACAGAGTTCGCGAATGACGAAACCGCGAATCGCCAACTTGCCGCTCTCGACATCTTCCGAATTGATGCCGTAGTTCCCGATCAACGGGTACGTCATCGTGACGATCTGACCGCAGTAAGAGGGGTCAGTCAGAATCTCTTGGTAACCGGTCATGCTCGTGTTGAAGCAGACCTCACCAAACACTTCGCCATCGGCACCAAAACCGGTACCGGAGTAAACAGTACCGTCAGCCAGGGCCAGCTTCGCGGATCGGAGTATCACGGACTGGGGCATGTTGAACCTTGTGAGCGCAGAGAAGCCGGATCGCGAGTCTTTTTCTCGCCTGAAGTCCCCTCACCGTCACTCTCAATCCCCAAGGTGGGAGAGTGATCACGAGAGTCGTTTCGGAAGCCGTTGGGGCCTCTGAAAATCGAGGCGTCTTGTAACAAACGCCCCCGCGAAATTGAAGGAACCCGTGTGGCAAGGAGGAGCGCCACGCAGCCATCCCTCGGGTCTTCGCTCTTCAAGCTATACCTCGCACAGCTTGAGGCAAGACGTTCAACCGCAACGCCCACGGCGTGCGTGCGATCCACGGTTTGCCCGCGTTCACTCCCACGCCGATGGAGTTGGGGCTAGGGACTGGCGCATCAATAAGTAGCCGAGTCGTGAGAGTTCGGACTGAAGTCTCACGACTTCAGCTACGCCAGTGATTGCTGCGCCGATCCTAAACCTGGAAACGTCCCACTCTAGGCCGTGCGAGGTATAGCTTGGTGAACGAGGCGATGCTGCGGATTGTCACAACTGGCTCTGCGCGAACCTCAATAGACTTGGTTCGCAAAGTGAATCTCACAGTCAGGCAGGGCTTTCTTGAGAACCAAGACGCCCCCCGCAGTGCATTTGGTTTGGTTGACATCCAGTTTTTTCAACTGCTTGTGCCCCTTGAGATGCCCGAGCGAGACATCGTTGATGCTGGTGAGGTTTGCCAGCAAGACTTCCAAGTCAACGCTCCCTCTCAACGCGGCGAAGGCCTTTTGCCCGGTGATGCCCGTGCAATGGCTGATGTTGATGTGCTTCAAATTCTTCATGCCGGTCACAATTTGTAAGAAGCCCGTGTCGTTGATCTTCTGCACCATTTTCAGGTCGAGGTGTTCGAGCGACTTCATGGTGTTGATCGCCTTGGACCCCTTGTCGGTCATCGGCGTGACCGAGATTCCCAGCAGCTTGAGTTGCTTCAGTCTGCCATCCTTGGTCAATGGTAAAAAACCTTCACTCGTCACCGCACTGCGGTTGATGTTGAGTTCTTCCAGTAACTCCAACTTGCCCAACGCGGCCATCCCTGCGTCTGTGAACCCGCCACAATCTCCGAGGTCCAGCCGCCGGATTGTGCGTGCCTCGCAGATCAGGTCGAGGGTGAGGTCGTTGATGCCGGGGCTGGCCTCAAAATTCAATTCTTCCAGCACCGGCAACTTGCCGATCGCGGCGAAGCCGTTGCGAGTCAGCGCGCAATTCTTGAGTTCCAGTTTCTTGAGATTCGGGCAGCCGCTCAGCGTGGAAATGCCCTCGTCCGTGATCTTCGTGCTGTTCAGCGCCAGCGTCTCCAATGCCGGTAATTGCGTGAGATGCTTAAGATCCTCGTTGGAGACTTTCGTCGTGCTCAAGTTCAGCTTGTTCAATGCGGAAAGTTTGCTCAAGCTGGCCAGGCCAGCATCGGAGATCCCACTTCCTGTGGCATCAATTTCTGTGACCGTCTCCAACCCCTCTGCCAATGTTCCCAGTTCGGCCAGTGCCGCATCAGAGATTTCATAGGGCTGCAATGCACGAAAGGTCGCCAAGACGACTGCGGGATCGAGCTTGGGCGGCGTGGGCGGTACGGCGACTGTTGGTACTGACGAGACAGGGGCTGGCTGCACGACAACAGACGCTGGACGTGGTGCTGGCTGAGGAGCCGACTGTTGTGTCAGCTCATTCCATGTCGGCACTTTGCCGCAGCCCGTTGCGAACGCCAGTGGAAATAGGAACGCCAGCCCGCAGCACCACCAAGCTCTGCGGGTCTCAATCACGCCTTGTTGCATTACAAATTTCCTTTGTCGCACATCACCACGAATTCAACGCAAACGCATTCAGGCAGCGTCAGTCGCCATGCCCAATGGCGACGCTTTCGTACAGCGGGGCGCAGTATCTTGCGATCGAATTCTGCGTCAAGCCACTCGGCCTCGTGCGGCCCAACTTGAGTCTTCGTTTGCGAGGTTGTGAGCTTTTGTAAGACGCTCGTTCCGGGGCGTCAGCCAGTGCTACTGAGGTCGTTGCTACGACGACCCGGAAGGGCCGTCGTGTGCGTGTCTGTGACACTTCAAGATCAGAGGAATCGTTTGGCGGGCCTTCACTGCGGACGGCCGCATCCGATGACCACGAGAACATGGCCCCGCCAATCAATGGCAACTATTGACTTGACTCATCACTCCTGTGAAGCAAATCGTAGCCACGTTCACCAGAACGTGCGTATTGCAGTTTCCTCCACGTTCTGGTGAACGTGGCTCCCACCATGATGAGTCAAGTCAGTAGTTGCCCAATCAATCGCGTTCCAATCGACTCACCCTATGGCTTTTGCCGTTCCAAACGGAACCGCCCAGAGTCGATCCGCAGGCTTCATTCCCAACGCAATGAGCCATTCCTAGAATGCCCGCCCGCTGTGATCTCTTCAAAAAACAATGCTGGAAGGATGGGCACGTTCGCCCTTCTGGTCTGGCGAAGTGACCTCGCGTTGCTCCAAAACAGGACGAGCAAGAGTCCCCTCCGACTCGCGGACTGGCTCGTTCCCTAGGTGTCTGTTCGGACAGACACCTAGGGAACGAGCCACCTGTTTCCTTTGACTCATCCATCCCTCGAAGATTGTGTACCGATGTTCCAGAAAGTTGCCGACGCCGAGTTCATCCAGGGTGAGCATGACGTTTTGAAGTTTTGGACCGAGCGGGCGATCTTCGCTCGGCTGCGGGAGCAGATCGCCGGACGGAAGCCGTGGAGTTTTCTGGACGGCCCCATCACGGCCAACAATCCGATGGGAGTCCATCACGCGTGGGGCCGCACGTACAAGGATGTCTTTCAACGTTTCCGGGCGATGACGGGACATGACCTGCGTTATCAGAACGGCTTCGATTGTCAGGGGCTGTGGGTTGAGGTCGAAGTCGAGAAGCAACTTGGGCTTGGCGCGAAGAGTCAAGTCGAAGCTTACGGCATCGACAAGTTTGCCCATGAGTGCAAGAAGCGGGTCCTCAAGTACGCCGCCATTCAGACGGAGCAGTCGATCCGGCTCGGCTATTGGATGGAGTGGGACGATCCCGCACAGCTCCGCAAGTTGGCCGCAGCCATCGGCACCGATGAGACCGTGGAATTCACGCCGCCGAAGCGACCGAACGAAGTCTTGCGCGACAAGGCCGAAGCAATCGTCGCGAAGCTCGGCAACCCCGACTGGGGCGGCAGCTACTTCACGTTCTCGACCGAGAACAACGAAACGATCTGGACGTTCCTCAAGAAGTGCTTCACGCGCGGCAAGGTCTATCGAGGCTACGACGTGATGCCGTGGAGCGGTCGCGGCGGCAGTGCGTATTCGCAAATGGAAGTCGCCGACGGTCGCAAGCTGACCGTGCATCGGTCGGCGTTCGTGCGGTTCCCGATTGTGAGGAAGCCGTCTTCCGTAGGGTGTGTCGAGTCCTCGAAGGCACACCACTCTTCGATATCGCCCTTGGATTCTGGTGTGCCTTCGCAAAGCCTCGACACACCCTACGAAAGCCCGACCAACGAATACCTCCTCATCTGGACGACGACCCCTTGGACCCTGACCAGCAACGTCGCAGCAGCGGTCAATCTGGACCTCGACTATGTGAAACTGAAGGCCAAACGTGACGGCGCGATCTACTACTTCGCCAAGGACAACCTCGACTTCCAGCGGCTGGCGACCGAGTTCAAAGACGGCTTCGGCCGCGAAGAATGGGCATGGCCGAAGTCGGTGCCCAAGTTGAAGACCCTCTCGCAGATCTTCAAAGAGAGCGGCGGCTTCGACATCGAAGGGACGCTCAAGGGTGCCGAGATGGTCGGCTGGCAATACACCGGCCCGTTCGATGACCTTGCCGCGCAATCGACTCCCGGTGGCGTGCCGTTTGAAGCACGTGTTGCCGATAAGACGGGCGTGGCTTGCCATCGCGTGATCGACGGCGGACGAGACTTCAAAGGGAGTGCCAATGTTATCGCGGGTGAAGGAACTGGCATCGTTCACATCGCGCCGGGTTGCGGTGACGTGGACCATGTCCTCGGTGCCGCAGCGGGCATCGTCGGCATCGCGCCACTCGGTGAAGACGGCTGTTTCCTAGAAGGCTTTGGCGAGTTCACCGGCAAGTCGGCGACCGACCCGGCCACAGCAGACCTCGTGTTCGCGAAGCTCAAAGAGCAGGGACTGCTCTTCAACGTCGAGCAGTATCCGCACATCTATCCTCACTGCTGGCGCACGGGCGATGAGCTGGTCTTTCGTCTCGTCGATGAGTGGTTCATCAACATGGACTGGCGCGACGAGATCATGGATGTCACGCGGAAAATCCGCTGGCTTCCCGACAGCATTCAGGGGCAGGAGCGTGAGGTCGAATGGCTGACCAACATGCGCGACTGGATGATCTCGAAGAAGCGTTACTGGGGTCTCGCTTTGCCGATCTGGGTCGATGAGGACGAGTCCGTTCCGTGGACCGATCCCGCCAAGTTTGAAGTGATCGGCTCGCTGGCCGAACTCAAGCAGCGTGCCCTCGATGGGGGCGAAGGCTGGGATGAGTTCGAGGGGCACACGCCGCACAAGCCGTGGATCGACAAGGTCAAGATCCGCAGCCCGAAGACCGGCAACCTGATGACGCGCGTGCAGGATGTCGGCAACCCGTGGCTCGACGCGGGGATCGTGTCGTTCAGCACGCTGGGCTTCAACTCGCACCCCGACTATTGGCGCAAGTGGTATCCCGCCGA
>JAYVOX010000641.1:0-3883 GCA_043757695.1 Schlesneria sp. | reverse complement strand
TGCGACACCGCCGCGACGTTCGACCGCGCGCTGAAACTTCTCCCGGTCTTTTTTCATCGCACGAAACGGATCCTTCTCGGTCGTGTTGAGCCACATCTTCGCACGATGCGGCTGCAGCGACGCATGCAGCAAGTAGCGCCCCACCTGGGCCAGAGAAATCGCGCTCACGATCTGCCGCTGGAGCACCGCGTCATGCAATTCCCGGTGTCATGCAATTCCCGGTGCGTCCAGCGAGTGATCGGTCGCCCCGACAACGAGGGGGACTCACACGCCAACGCCACGATCTCAGCCACCTGCTCGGCAGTCACTTTCGCCGGTGCCCCCGGTCGCGGTGCGTCGGACAAGACCTCCAAGATGGCCTCCCGCAATCGACGCGGCTCGTGGCACTCCCACACGCACAGGGCCTCCCACGAATCCCGCCAACGCTGCCGCCAAACAGCCACCTGCTGGCGGTTGAGGCCCACTTGAAGAGCGATCGCTTCGTTCTTCAAGCCCTCAAACGCCAACACCATGATCGTCGCCCGCTGGATGGCACTCAGCGCCTCCGTCCGCGAATGACTCAATTCCTCCAACACCACCTGCTGCTTCTCCGTCAACCTGACCTTGGCCGCCTTCCCTGGCATCGTCCACCTCCTCCTCGGACTCAAACTCGAGCCTTCAGCAGAAATAGGAAATATCCAACTTCCTTGAAACCCCGTTCCCGAGTTTGGGTACTAGACATCTCGAAATCGCACCCTCGCAACGCTTGGTAATTGTGGCAAAGATGTGGGTAATACAGAGGCTCCCAGCCCGTCCTGTTCTTGGCTGCTTGGTTGGGAAAGGCACAAAGGGCGTACGGGCTGGGAGCCCATCCTACGGGGTTGGGAGGACGCATGGTCAATCTGCCGCCACCTCCCGGGTTTCGTGGGTTGAATCCAGAGCAGCCGGTTCACATCTATCACCGGCATCTGCCTCATTGGCGACAAGCGGGAGCGACCTACTTCGTCACGTTTCGTCTGGCCGATGCACTGCCTCAAGAGAAGCTGCAGTTCCTCAACCGTCTGCGAGCCGAGTGGGAGCGAACTCACCCCGAGCCTCGATCCGAACAAGATTGGGAAGACCACACTCGTGAGATCGTCCGTCGTGCGGAAGCGTGGCTGGATGAAGGACACGGCGCGTGCTACTTCCGTGAGTCACTTGGGCTGATGATCTGAACGAGCGGCTTTTTCATCTTCAACGCTAGCGGCAGGTGGCCTGCTGCTATCTCTGCGAGTAGGGTGACATTGGCTCGCCCAAACTGAAGCGAAGTTGCCTGGCTGTTTTGAGGGCAACGCTCTCTCAAGAGCAGAACGACACCGTGCGAATGGAATTGTGCAAAGCGATGAAATGTGTCGGAGGAGACAATCGGAATGTGGTGCGGCTGCTCAAGGAAATGGTGGATGACGAAGGCGAGGCCCCCGCAGTCCGCACCGTCTGCGAATTGCTCTTGGGCTAGCGTGAGAAACGGTCCATGAGTCCCCGTTCAATCAATCATTAAGTGTCAAAGCCCCCGGACTCTTTTGGAAAGAATCCGGGGGCTTGTTGTTGTTGTTGTTGTTGCGCTGCGTGACCTGCTTTGAACTGTCGCCTACTTTTTGAACATCGCATCGCCGGGGTTGCCGCGTGACATTAGGTAGGCCAGCAGGTCGAGGGCCTCGTCCTCGTTGAGAGTCTTCAGCAGGTCTTTGGGCATCAGCGAGACGGCCGATGCCTGCTGCTCTTCGATGTTGGACTTTTCAATCGTCACTGTTTTGGTCGCGTTCTCGGGGTCGATCACCAGCGTGATGGCCGTTCCCGTGTCGTTGACCAGCTTGCCGGTGTACGACTTGCCGTCTTTGGTCTCGACGATGGTCGCCTTGAACAGGTCGGAGACGACTTTGCTGGGATCGACGATCGCTTCGGTCATGTCCTTCAGCGTAAAGCGGCCCGCCAACTGAGTGAGGTCCGGTCCCGTGGCTCCTCCGTCTCCGGCGAAGCGGTGGCAGACGATGCAGCGGGCGGCACCGAACATTTTCAGGCCGTTCTTGAAATCGCGGTCCTTCATTTTGTTGGTAGAGAGCGCGAGGAGTTCGTCGAGCGAATACTCGCGACCCGGTCCCTTGGCCTTGGGCAGTTCGGGGGCGACATACGGCTTCCTTGCTCCACTCGCTTCGATCTTCAAGCGGTCGGCATCGGTCAGCAACGAAAAGGCTTCGTTGTCGATGTTGGTGAGGTACTTGGGATAGGTCGCGCCGCCCGACCATGTGCGGGCCTTGTCGAACCACGCGAAGTAGGTCTTCCGGTCCTCGAACGTCCAACCGGTCTTCAGCGTTCGCAGATGGAAGGCGTAGTGGTACTGCTGCTGATCCGGCTGGTTGGCGAGCATCGCGGCGACCGTGCCGCCGTAGCCCTTGTTGCGCTCCAACAACGCGCCGATCTGCTCCTGCGTAGCGACTCGTTCTTGCTTGAGAACTGGCAGCAACTTCGCCAAGACGTTGGGTGACTGGAAGTGAACCATCAGGATCGACAGCTCGCGGTTGACGAAGTCCGACTTCTGCGGGAACAGGTCGTCAAATTTCTTCGCCAGCGCGGCGCACGCCTCTTGGTCGGGATTGCCGAGCCGGATGAACGCGAGCTGGTAGGCCCGCAGCAGGCCCAGTTGTTGTTCTTGATCGAGCTTTGTGAAATCGAGTTTGCCGAGGGCGTCGAGTATCTTTGGCAGAAGTGACGGCTCAGCTTGACGAGCCAAACCGACACAGCCATTGATCACGAGGTTGATTGAGCTTCGCCACATTCTCTGGTCACGGGCACCAAGTCTTACGGCCGAAGTGAAGATCACGTCCTGCCAATGCTCGACCGGAATTCGCTCCAATGCGACTCGCACGGCGTAGCTGATTTGCCGATCCGAATTCTCAAGGTACGGAATGACCGACTCGGCAGCCAACTTTGGATCATGCTGGCCGACATGGTATTGCTCAATGTTATGACGCAGATCTCGCAAGTCTTCCGACAGCGGCTTGTCACCATTGCGACGAGATTTCACATCGACAGTCGAAACATCTTCCTTGCCGACGTAGGTGACTCGGAACAACTCGGACTGGGTGCCTCGGCCGCCGATGGTGAAGTACAAGGCTCCGTCTTGGCCGACCGTGCAGTCGGTCAGCGGCAGCGGTGTACGCGAGATGAACTCTTCCTTCGTCGCGGTGTAGCTCGAACCGGACGGGGTCAGGTGAATGGCGTACATCGTCCCGAAGGTCCAGTCGCAGATGAACAACGCCTTCTGGTACTTGGCGGGGAACTTGGTGCCGTATCCGAACTCGACGCCGACGGGGCAGCCGGGGCCGATGTCGATCATCGGCGGGAGGCTGTCGATGTAATACGCGGGCCACTTGGCGGTGCCGCTGCGCCAACCGAACTCGCTGCCGCTGGTCGCGTGGACGACGCGCGTCTGACGATGCCACGGCGCACCAAAGTCATATTCCATGTCGGCGTCGTAGGCGAACATCTCGCCGTCCGCGTTGAACGCGAAGTCGAACTGGTTGCGATAGCCGGACGAGAACACCTCCCACGTCTTGCCGTCCGGGTCGGTTTTGCAAATCCACCCGCCCGGCGCAAGGATGCCCGCAGCATGACCACTGGGATCCCAATAACGCGGCAACAAGACATCCTCGTCCCAGTTCGGCATCAGCCGGCTGGTGACTCCTTCCGGCAGAGTCGCCCGCAGTTGTTCGGTGCGCTGCCCGCCCATCGTCTGCGGTGGAGCATTCGTCTTCACCTCGAACGGCAACTTCGTGTGATTGCCCGCGATGACATAGAGCGACTTGCCGTCGGGCGACAGGCGAACGGCATGCGGCCCGTGCTCACCACCGCCGGGGATCGCTTTCAA
>JAYVOX010000640.1:0-3894 GCA_043757695.1 Schlesneria sp. | reverse complement strand
GGTCGGTGATAGCCACGCGCGGCGGGCGCCATGCCGTAGGCCGAGCCATGCACTTGTCGCGGATCGAGACCCTTGTACTTGGGATGCTCGGAGTCGAGCACCTGCAACTCGCACATGCCGACGTAAGCGGTGTCACCTTGGCCTGGATAGCGAATGGCGAGTCCGTTGTTTCCACCGGGAGGCAACTTGAATTCAAGTCGCACGACGAAATCGGAGTACTCGTCTGTCGTGTGCAGCACGCCTCCCTTGCCGGTCTGGCAACGGATCGCCCCGTCCGCGACTTCATAGTTATCGACGGCTCCCGACCAACCGGTCAAATCCTTGCCGTTGAAGAGCGAGGTGAAGCCCGCGTCGTCTCGTGCCAGTAGCTTGGCTGCTTCGTCAGCGGGAATCTCGCGAATGAAAACATTCTTCCAACGAATCTCACCGCCGTGTGTCTGAAGCTGGATCGGTCCTTTGGGAACGAGCGGCGTCACACGATCCTTGTCGAAGTAGTTTTCGAGGATCGCATTATCGACAACGAGCTTGTCGTTCAACGTGATCGTCGTCCGCGTTCCAACCTGCACGATGTGGAATCGGTTCCACTCGCCGAGTGGCTTGTCCGCGAGGACCAACGGATCCTTCCCCGGCTTGCCAGCGCGGTTGTTCCACAGACCGCCCGAACCTTTGTCGGCTCCAATGCCGAACTTGGTCGGATCGGTGAAGTCCCAAATCTGGACCTGCGGCGCACCCTTCAAATAGATGCCACTGTCGGCCTTGGGGACCGTCTTGTAGTCGATCCAAAGTTCATAGTGGTCGTAGTCCTTGTCGGTCGTCAGATAGAGACCGAAGCCATCGTTGACGAGATCGGCACCTTGAACGCTCCAGTGCTGCTTGATGTCGTCGAGACTCTTCGTCCGCTTGGCGGCGCGGTCTTCCTCGCTCATCGCCTGAATCTTGCGCGGGTCTTCTGTACTGACGCCATGCCAGCCCGACAAGTCCTTGCCGTTGAAGAGGGCTGCAAACCCGGCGGGCGGCTCGTTGTCGGCAGCAGTGGCGGCGTTGAGCGCGCTCAGTGCCAGCAGACCTGCAAAACAGAATGCGGGACGAAACAGCATCGTGGGACTCCTTCGATTCTCAATGGGCGTGACACAGTTGTGAGGCAGACACCCTTGCGGGGGGCGGCATCTTATCTGCCGTGTTCGATGGAAACCACGGTGTGCGACGATGAGCATGAGAACGGTCAAACCGCTTCACGTCAGTCACGAGTCTCACACTCTCGATGCCCTCCATTTCTTCGCCTCAAGCTCTCGGCTGGCGGAAGCAGTCACTGTGACGATTAGGTCGATGTTGACGACTCGGCGCGGCGCATCCGAGAACCCCACAGTTTCTAGCGTGTAATCAGTCAAGGACCGTGCTAGATTGCCGCACCGTTTGGAGCAGATGTTTTTCCGTTTGCTCCAATTTTGAATTGCTGAAGACCATTTCTTTGTCGGTCGATCACCCTGATTCTTTCGATTCAGGCATTCATTCCTTCGACATTAGTTCCTTTCGTTCCGAGTTGCTGGGGTCGTGTCCTTCATGGCGATTCAGATCATCAACTGCCCGTCGTGTGAGACCTTCCTACTCGAAGACACAGCGGAGTGTCCGGAGTGCGGGCACGTCGTGCATGCGGTTCGCGCCGAAGAGACTCAGCGGCGATCACTTCCCACCGATGCGGCCGTCGATGGCGACATGGAAGCCTGTCCGAAGTGCGGTGAGACATGTCGCCAGGGACTCGTTCGCTGTTGGAGTTGCGGTTCGTTTCTGCGAGCAGACATCGAAGCGTCCTACATGCGGCGGCGCGAAGCGGCTCCCAATGAGACGATGCCAACGTTTGACCTCGAAGTGATCGAAGAGTCGTCCGTCAACGACGACGGGCCAGTTCGACATCGTCACATGGCAACGCCCGAATCTCTGCTGGCTTCCGCCCCAATGGCCTCCGAGGAAGATCAAGACGACGACTTTGAATTGTCGGGCGACATGCAGTTGTCGGAAGCAGATGACGACGCTTTCGATCTGGCCGAGACCGTTCAACTCCGCATGGGAGGAGACGACTCTCAGTTCGCAGAGGAACCAACCTTCCGTCTGCAAGGTGCCGAAGAACACGCTGCCTCGGAAGCCATTCCGTCGATGACCGACGTTGCTGGAGCTGGCGACTTGGACGCGATCCCGCTGATGTCCTCTGAAGTCACCGCTGCTGAGAGCCTCGCAGGAGACCTGCTCGCACCGATCAAGTCTGCGAGTGAAACGCGGATCGTTCCTGAAGTTTCACCCGAAGATGAGTTGCTGAAGATCGCTGCCGCTGAAGAAGTCGAGATCGCGCGTGCTCGCAAAGGGGCGACCGCGCAAGAGACGTTCGTCGTCTACTGTCCGCAGGGACATCGCATTCGCGTTCGAGAAAAGTTTCGCGGCAAGACCGGCAAGTGCCCCAAGTGCGAATCGGCGTTCGTCGTCCCCGCGAAGCCGAAGCCCAACGCCAAAAAGAAAACTGACTCCGAGATGGCGGTCGTCGCGGCTGGCGGTTCTGCGGCATCCACCAACACCGGTCGTTACGTGCAGTGGCTGGCCGATGTTCGACTGCACACGGTCGTTCCCGAGAAGTTGAAGCTCAAAGCTGACAGCTTGCTCAACGACTTCCAACCGGTCGATGTCGGTCTCTCGGCAGACGATCTGTTGCTGGTGACACTCGTCGGATCGGCCGGGATGTTCGGCAGCAATCTGAAGAAGAAGCCCGCGATCCGCGCGGCCATGTTGGAGCAACTCGCGAAGCCCGATGCCACGCTCGACGGACTGGCTGTCGCGACGAAGCGACAGTACGTGCAAGCGACGCTTGGTCAACTGATGCTGGTTCAGCCCGCACCGCTCGATTCGGAATCCTTGTTCGGCAACATCCCGGTCTTCGGCGCGGGCCGCATCGCGGTGAGACTGCCAAAGAGCCCCGAGGACAAGCGCGCTCAGTATCTCTCATTTGCGCTGTCAGAGTTCCGCACGTTCGCTCAAGCATTGCAGTCGGTCGGCGGACTCGATGGCTTCGGCGCGAACACGGAGATCCCGCTGACCGATCACTACGAAACGTACAAGTGTCATTACAGTGCAGTCCCGGTTCGCGACTTGGCCAGCATCGACTACTACCGCAAAGACCCCAGCTTCAAGATTGAGATCGCGGGTTGGAAGTGTTCCGGTTGCGGGCTGATCGTCAGTGAAGAGGCGCGCAAGAAAGAGAAGCTCGGCGGCTTGAACGGCATTGGACTGGCCAAAGCCAAATGCCCGAAATGCACCCAGAAATTCGGCAGCAACGCGCTCGTGCAACTCGCCGCGACTGCGGCTACCGCGACAACGCCCGCCCCGAACGGTGAGGTCGCCAGTGCAGAAGCTGCCGCCGACTGATCTGCCGGACTCGCAGCATCAAGGCGTTGATCGTGTTCGCGGCTCTTCCCCGTTTCAAAGTAGGGTGGGACCAGCTCGCTTCGAGCGCTGGCCCACCACAGAAACAACGTCACGAATGGATGGTGGGCCGGCGCGGCGAAGCGCCGCTGGTCCCACCCTACTGTTTGCTCAACTTTAAATCGGACGATGCCGCATTGATCGCATTCGCGCACCTTGCTCGTCGGTATCGGCTTTGCATATCGTGCCACGCCGACCCCTCGTCACTTGCCGACGAATCGGCCTTCGCCACCGACGAATCCACTCAGGAGAGACCTCGTGCCGTCCCCTTCGCCTCGTGAAGTATTAGCCCTCTGTCGTGAGCGAGAGATTCGCGCGGTCGATCTCCGATTCATGGACTTTCCCGGCACGCAGAAGCACTTCACCATTCCCGTCACCGCTCTGACCGAGAAGAGTTTTGAAGACGGCTTCGGTTTCGATGGCTCGTCC
>JAYVOX010000639.1:0-3897 GCA_043757695.1 Schlesneria sp. | reverse complement strand
AGTTCCTGAGTCCGGTACGGGATGACAAACAGCAGACAGGTCTGCGCCTTCGCGGTGACTCGCTCCTCGACTCGGTTGAATTCCAGCCACGACACCGGCGCGATGGCCGTCATGAGCGCGGGCAACCCCACGCTGAAAAGGCCGCCGATCAGGAACTCGAACAATCCGTATTTCGGTTGCTGTCGTTTGCCGGACTTCTTCGCCATGCCATGCCTCCCATGAATCGATTGTCGCCTCGTTCTGCCTTGTCGGATCGTAATGAGACTCGGTTGAAATGCCACTCAGCCACCTCTACAACGGAAGTCGCCACGAAAATGCACAGTGGAAATTGGTGTCTGGCCTCAAATCCGCATCCGGCAATGAAGCGAGTCGTTTCCACGTTTAGCCCCAACGCCAACGGCGTGGGAGTGGACGCGGGCGAACCGTTAATCGCACGCACGCCGATGGCGTAGCGGCTAAACGTTCAAAACTAGCCGCGCAAGTTGGTCTACATTACTACTCACTCACGGAGACCCCGATGGCCCTCGTCAATGACAACTACTCGAAGCTCAAGGCCGGATACCTCTTCCCCGAAATCGGACGCCGTGTCGCCAAGTTTGCGGCCGAGAATCCAAGTGCGAAGATCATCCGCATGGGGATCGGTGACGTGACCGAGCCTCTGCCCGCCGCGTGCCTCGAAGCGATGCACAAGGCGGTCGATGAGATGGGCAACCGCTCGACCTTTCGCGGGTACGGCCCCGAGCAAGGGTTCGACTTCCTGCGCGAGGCGATTGCCAAACATGACTTCGCCAATCGCGGAGCCAACGTCGCGGCCGACGAGATCTTCGTGTCGGACGGCTCGAAGTGTGACACGGGAAACATTCTGGACATCTTCGGCGCGGGAAACGTCGTCGCCGTGACCGATCCCGTCTACCCGGTCTATGTCGATACCAATGTGATGGCCGGACGAACAGGTGCCGCCGATGAGGCCGGTCGCTACGCGGGTCTCGTCTATCTGCCAGTCACTGCCGAGAACAACTTCACGCCATCCCTGCCGACCGGGAAAGTGGATCTGCTCTATCTCTGCTATCCCAACAACCCAACCGGGACGGTCGCCTCGAAAGAGACTCTCAAGAAGTTCGTTGATTACGCGAAGGCCAACGATACGGTCATTTTCTTCGACGCCGCCTACGAAGCGTACATCACTGACCCCACGATCCCGCACTCGATCTACGAGATCGACGGTGCGCGTGACGTGGCGATCGAGTTCCGCAGCTTCAGCAAAACGGCGGGCTTCACGGGGACTCGCTGCGCGTTCACGGTCGTGCCGAAGGGACTGAAGGCCAAGACACCGAGCGGCGAATCGGTCGAACTGCACTCTCTGTGGAACCGGCGTCACACGACGAAGTTCAACGGCGTCAGCTACATCATCCAACGCGGAGCCGAAGCGGTGTACAGCGACGCCGGGAGACCGCAAGTGCGCGTGCTGATCGACTTCTATCTGGAGAACGCGGCCATCCTGTGCCAGGGCCTACGCGAAGCGGGTCTCACGGTGCATGGCGGCGTGAACGCTCCGTATGTCTGGCTGAAGACCCCCGGCGGGATGACGAGCTGGCAGTTCTTCGATCACCTGCTGTCAAAGTCCAATCTCGTGGGAACCCCCGGCAGCGGCTTCGGTGCCGCTGGCGAAGGCTACTTCCGCCTGAGCGCCTTCAACAGCCGAGCCAACGTCAAAGAGGCAGTCACACGCATTCAGCAGTTGCTGGCGTAAGAATCGGCGCATCAATCACTGGCGGGATCGCACTTTTGGTCGAGGTGATCCGAATGCCATCTCTTGCTCTTCATCCGTGCTCCGGCCCTGCCATCCGTGCGATCACCTGATCTGAAGGCAGTCAATCGCGCGGATGGCAGGGCCGGAGCACGGATGAAAGCCAATGCCGCCAATTGCTGGTACGCCGATCCTGACCGGCAAATGCCGCCGGTTTTCGACGCTCAGAAAGCCAAATTGACACTCAAGTTTGAGCCGTCATATAGTCCCGCCCCATTCCCCTCCGGGGTTCCGGCGGTGCCGCGTCAGCGATGCACACTCATCGGGGCCTCGGGTTCGGCAGACTTCGGACCCGTCTTCAAGCGACCAGCCTGAGCAGATTTGCGACGAATCGCCCTCTGCAACAGTTGTCTCGTGCGAAGCAACCATTCACTCGGGAGCGCCCGTGTCGGGCAACCAACACCCGTTGCGAATCGGCTGGCTCAAGCCTTTCTGCGTCGCAGTGATTGCGATCGTGGTGGCAGCGGCACGCCCGTTTCTCGCGGGGTTGGCGGAGGAATCGCCTCCCCTTTCCAGCAGCCCGATTCAAATCTCCGCCGACTGGTGCCAAGAGTGGCGTGAGGGCGAAACGACGATCGCTCTGTTACGTGGCTCCTGTCGGCTGGTCCAAGGGGAACGCTCTTTCGCGGCGAACAACATGGTCGTGTCGGTGCGCAGCACGCCGCCCGGCGGTGCGACCAGTGACGACTCCCAGCAAAGACTCACCGTCTACTTTGAAGATGCGGTCGAAGTTCAAGACGAGACCGGTTCACGCACCGAGCAGTCGCTGTGGGTGGACCTCAAGTCGGACGCGGGAATGACGTTGTCCGTGCGCGGTCGCGTGGCCGAGCGGCCGGGGACAGAAGACCCGCTCTATCGTCGCGCGCTCCATCGGCAAAGTGGTTCCGAGCGCGGGAGCCTTCAGCAGACACAGCTCACGGTGCCACTCCCCATTGGCGGCGACATCAACGGTCGCCTCGTGTCCGCTCAACAGCCGGGAGCGGTGCAACAAACGAACGGTCTGCGTCGTGTCAGAATCTCGCCGCGCAGTTTTGCGATGCCGTTCAACCTGCAGAGCTTCCCGTCCGAGAACACTTCGCCGCCGGAACAAGTGACGACGCTCAGCGGCGGCGTGAACGTGTTGATCGATGGACTCGTGGTCGGCGGTGACGAAGGCTTCGGCGCGATCGACATCAGCGCCGATCGCGTTGTCATCTGGACCGAGGCGACTGAACGGGGGTTTGAAGCCGAGATGCTCCAACGCCCGGAGACTTCGTTCCAGCTTTACCTCGAAGGGAACATCGTCATCCGCCAGCAGTCGCGGTTCGCACAGTTCGGTGGCCGCGAAGTGAGCAACGTCGTGCGAGCCGGTCGCGCGTTCTACGATGGTCGCGACAACCGGGCGCTCATTCTCGATGCGGAACTTCAGACCTATGTCCCCGAGTTGGACGCCGGTGTTCGCGTGCGAGCCGAACGATTGCGACAGAATTCGTTGCAGTCTTATCACGCTCAGAATGCGTGGTTCACGACGAGTCAGTACGGCAAGCCGGGCTATCGCATTCAGGCCAGTGACATCTTCGTGGAGGCTCGTCCTGAAGGATGGTTGCCGTCGCAGTTCGATCCTCAATCCAACCAGCCCAGCAACCGAGACCACTACTGGGTCACGACACTCAACCCTCAGTTCATCGTGGGCGATGTACCGATTCTCTCGTTGCCAAACTCCAGCGCACCCATTGAAGGCCCCGGCATCCCACTCACGGGGATTGGGTTCGGACAGAACCGCGTCTTCGGAACACAACTGCGGACACGGTGGGACGCCATTCAAATTCTGGGCCTGCAACGCCCGAGTGATGTTGATACCAAATGGGAATTCTTGCTCGACTATCTCAGTGCGCGCGGACCGGGTGTTGGGACGGAAGGGAGCTATGCGGGAGTCGATCCGAATGGCAATCGCTTTCAGGGCGGTGGCCTCGGCTATTACCTCCATGATGGCGGACTGGACAACCTCGGGCTGGACCGTCGCAAGTTGACTCCTGACGACGCCAATCGCGGGATCATTCAAGGTCAACACCGACACGTCTTCTCTCAGAACGCGATGACGTTTGATGTGG
>JAYVOX010000638.1:0-3902 GCA_043757695.1 Schlesneria sp. | reverse complement strand
AACCACGAGGATCGTTTCACAAACCCCGTATTTCCCCAACGAGGCGTTTGACGCCACCCCAATCTCACAAAATCGCTCCGGAATGCCGGTCACACCCTTTTCATTTTGCAGGCTCGCGTTTCCAGCAAAATGAAAAGGGCAAAATGAGGAAGACGAGGATCAGCGATTCTGATGAACACGATTGGAATGCGGCATTGAGCCGCGCTGTTGTTCCGAGTCGTGAAAACAAGCAACCCCGCCGGAATATGAGCCGGTGGAGTCGCTTGTTGGAAGAGGCCACTCAGAACCCGTCATTCACGTCACCTCGCGCGGCATCACACCGCATCATCACTTCTGTCGCGTCCCCTTCTCCTGCATGGTGAGATCCACCTTGCCGGGAAGCTCCATGCCGTTGATGGTTAGCGTCAGCGGACCATCGATTCGGACCTTGGAAACGCGCGAAACGACGTGTCCTCGTTCGCGATCAAACAGGATCGTGGAGACCGACTCCTTGATCTTCAGGTCGCTCTTCGTCAGTTGCAGACTCGGGTTGCCGTTGATGGCCAGGCTGACTTCAAACGCCTTCCCCTCGATCTTGTCGAGCGTCCGGCCGTCCTGTTCGACCGTTCCCTTGTATTCGTATTTCGTGCGGAAGGACATCACCTGACCGCTGCCGAGATTCGATTCAGTTGAGCGTTCCCACGTCTCTCCCTCCTTGACGGGACCATCGGGCAAAAATGCCAGCACCTGTTCGGTCGCTTTCTTGAGCTTCTCGGGATCGAACTGTTCCTTCGCGAGATCGCCGAGTTTTTCAAATTCACCTTCCGGCAACTTCGCGGCGATCAGCTTGTTCTTCGCATCGAATGTCTTCGCGATCGGAAACTTGATGGTCGCCCGATAAATATCGAGCAGCGGTTCGAGTTGTGGCAGATCGGCCTTCTTGTCGGGATTCGCCGAGTCGAACTGGACCTTCGTTCCGTTGATGTTCAACTCGGATTGAAACACATCTACCTTGTCGGTCACCGCCAGCGAACCGTCTTCCGCCCGCTTGCCGATGCTCGACGTGGAGACTACGAAGGTCGTGGACTTCGTCACGATATCCCGCCCGGCCAGCGTCAGCGTCTGATCGACGCTCAACTCGGATTGCAGAGTCGCCTTGGATTCTTCCGGGAACTTCAGTTCGAGCGTGACTTCGGCCACCGCCTGCGTCGCACCAGTCAGCACGATTGCCAGGGCCACAGCCAAGCCAGACATCACCGACGGAAATCGCTTCAACATGGAATGCCTTTCGTGAACCAGCCTTTTGCGAGGTTGTCATTTTGTAGGGTGCGTGAAGTCTTCGGAACGCACCAGTCGAATCGAGGCTCCACACGGTGCGTTCCGAAGACTCCACGCACCCTACACTCAGAGCAGAATCGTCTGCTCGCGATCGGGGCCGATGCTGATGAACTTGACGGGCAGGCCCATCAGTTCGGCAACGGTGTCCACGTAACGGCGCGCCCCCGCAGGAAGATCGCTCAGCTTGCGTGCTCCCGTAATGTCCTGCTTCCAGCCGGGGATCGTGCGAAAGATCGGCTTCGCGGCTTCAAGGTCTTCGACGTGCGAGGGGAAGTCGGTCGTGCGCTCGCCGCGAATCTCATACGCCTCACAGATGTTGAGTTCATCCAGTTGAGCCAGCACGTCGAGCAGCATCACGGCGATCTCGTCCACGCCGCAGATGCGCGCTCCGTAACTCGTCGCCACGCCGTCGAGCCACCCACAACGACGAGGCCGTCCGGTGACGGTGCCGTACTCGTGGCCGACATCTCGAATATGCTGGCCGATCGCGTTGTTAAGTTCCGTCGGGAACGGACCGCCGCCGACGCGCGTCGTGTACGCCTTCACCACGCCAATCATGCGGTTGATCGCTCGTTGAGGGATGCCGCTGCCGCTGTGAATGCCCGCCGATGAACTGTTGGAACTCGTCACGTAGGGGAACGTCCCGTGATCGACATCCAGCAGACTTCCCTGAGCACCCTCGAACAGCATGTTCTTGCCGGCCTGCAGCGCCTTGTGCAACCAGGCCGTCGTATCGGTCACGTGCGGCTTGATCCGCTCGGCGTAGTCCATGTACGAGGCGAAGATGGCTTCGGCATCGAGCAACTCGACGCTCGGATCGAGTGCCCGCAGCATCAGGTTCTTCGCCGCCACGATCTCGGTCAGTCGCGAACGGAATGACTCGGGGTGATAAAGGTCTCCGATCCGAATGGCGTGAGATCGCAGAGCCTTGTCGCGATAGGCCGTTCCAATCCCGCGACCCGTCGTCCCGATGGCCTCCGCCCCACGACGCTTCTCGAAGACCGCGTCCTCAACAATGTGGTAGGGCAGAATCACGTGAGCACGATCGCTGACGAGCAGGTTCCCACCGTCGCACCTCACGCCACGATCGGTGAGCGACTTCATCTCTTTCAACAACGCCTCGGGGTTCACGACGAGGCCGTTGCCAATCACCGCCATCACGCCGGGCCGCAGAATACCGGTCGGAAGCAGCGACAGCTTGTAGGTCTCGCCGTCGAACTTGACGGTGTGACCGGCGTTGTTCCCTCCCTGATACCGCACGACGATCTCGTGCGAATCGGTCAGGATGTCAACGATCTTTCCCTTGGCTTCATCGCCCCACTGCAAGCCCACCACAGACGTCACGGTCACGATGCGATCTCTCTGAAACAACGAGTTGCCCACCAGCCCCGGCGCGCAAAAACGGGGCCAACATGTCTTGCGGCCCCGCCCTGCGCCAACGCGGCAAAAGTGTAGCCACTCGCCTCAGGAAAGGGGAGCGGTTCGGGAGACCACTGCGTTTTCTCGTTCGTCCCAGCACGAAACCGCAGGCTGGACATTCTTGCCCGTCCTGACTTCGGCGGTCCTGATCGTTGTTAGACCTCACGCGGCTTAAAATGAGGTTTTGCGATCGTCTACTTGCGATCGTCTACTGTAGTCCCGTCGCTCCGCCGACGGGAACTGCTTGTCGGCGGAGCGACAAGTCTACAGTAGGTGATTGACCAGTTCGGAAACGTCTCATTCATGGCCGCGTGAGGTCTAGATTGCGCGCGGCCTTTCATCTTGTTACGCCGCGCGCGGGATAACACGCTACAGCGAAAACCGTCGGCCTCCATCTGGCGCTTGACTTCCCCTGAATACAAGGCAATCGTGTCCCGCATTCCCAAGGAGCCGCGCCGAACCCAACCCGTGAAAGACCGCGCGCGGCTCACTTCACTGTTGGGCGATCAGCACGCGGTCTCACTTTATTTGAACGGAGTCCACTGATGTCGCGAATGGAAGCACAAGACGCACGCATTGCGGTCATCGTTGGCGACGATGAGGAGTCGATCTGCGACGATGGCGTTGACAAGTTTTACCACCACTTGAAGAAGTCTCTGCAACTTCCGTGTGACGTCACGGGAATAGAAGACTTCCGGTGGGAAGAATACTGGGTGATCGGTCCCGGTGATCCGAAAGAATATGCGCGGCTCCGAAAGACGCAGCCGTCGTATCGAGACACGTTTGAACTCCTCGCAATCGAAAGCGATGTCTGTTCGGAATGGATGATGTTTCATGGCGAAGACTTAGCTGGCCATGTGCGACGAAAATCGGACGGCAAGGAATTCCATTTGGGCTTGGCAGAGATCAAAGCCGTTGACAAGAAATCGAAGAATCACCAGTTGCTGCATGATTACGCGGTGTGGTTCGTCAACAATCGATAGCCGCAATTCCGCAAAAGCAAAGAAACATCAGCCGGTCGATCGTCGGTCGGCAAAATGAATGCGGTTTGGCTACCGAACGGTCACGAACCGCAATCGAACAATCGCCCAACAAGCGGTTCAACCCGACACGGACAAGCGGCGGGTTTTCGGCTGGGTGGCGGGGTCAGGAGCGAAGCGGCTGGC
>JAYVOX010000637.1:0-14730 GCA_043757695.1 Schlesneria sp. | reverse complement strand
GAGATCGACCTCGAAGTCCGCCGGATCATCGACGCCGCGTACGAAACGGCGCGCGACATCCTCGCCGCCCGCCGCCCGGCGATGGAGCACCTGACACGCGAGCTGCTCGAAAAGGAAACGATCGAAGCACCGCTGATCGCGTCGATCCTCGATCAGTACAAGACCGGCCCACAGATCAAGCCGGGAACGTATGTCGAGCCTCAGGCCTCCACCGCCCCGCGCGACGCCGAGTCGGTTGATGCGAGCGGTCATCAAGAGACCGCTTAGCGCGGTTGAGGGGAAGCTAAGACTCGTTCCCAAGCATAGACTCGTTCCCAAGCTCCAGCTTGGGAACGGACGCCAACCAAGCTCCAGCTTGGCGAACGACGCGGTTGGAGATGACGACCCATCACCCCATGAATGTCACGTCCGTGAAGCTGGAGCTTCAAGACCCGGCGTTCCCAAGCCGGAGCTTGGGAACGAGAAGAAGCTGGAGCTTGGGGACGAGAAGATTCGATTCGGTCTCCCGTCAGCGGCCGAACGTCATCGTGGCGAGTGGCAGTCGCGAGCGGTCGCCGGTCGTGCGCAGCTCTTCCAGAATGGAAAGGCTGTCGGTAGTGATGAAGCCGTTGAACTCGCGCGTGCCATTGACCGTCACGACGACGCGGTTGTTGACATCGACCAAGCCGGGGAGGAACCGCACCACAAACTTCTTGGCGGGAGATTTGATCGACAGCGCGTTGTTCACGGCGACGCGGGCCTCGATCACCATCGCGTTGGGCGGCTTGGCAGCACCCGGCGGCATCGGCAAGAGGGTCGTGCGCGGCAGGTCGAGAGCCGTCAACCAGAAGAAGCGGTTGTCCGTCTTACGAAGCGTCTCAACGCGCACGCCGGATGGGACGGCCGCTCGGCGGTGCAGGTCCATCCAATCGAACAGCTTTGGGATCTCTTCGAGGTATCCGTCGAGTCCCCGCCCGAGATACTCGACCAACATGAAGTCGAACTGAGCGCCGCGCTTGAAGATGTTGTCGAACACGGCGTCGTTGGAGTTGTCGCGTTGCTCGCCATTGAAGCCGCGTCCAACGACATGCCACGCCGTGTAGCGACCGTTTTCATAGGTGAAATAGGGATAGTGCAGACAGCTCCCGCCGATTGGGATCACTCCCGCGAACTCATCGGGGTGAGACATCCCGAGATCGAAAGCGGCATCGGCTCCCATGCCGTGACCGGCGAGGAAAACACGATCCGCATCGACGCTGAACCGTCGCCGCGCGTCGCGCAGCGAGTCAATCACAATCTGGTGTGTCGTCGCGCTGTACGTGTACTCGGCCTGTTTCTCATCGGTGTATTCGGGAGCGATGACGATGTAACCGCGCTTCATCGCGGGGCCGGGTTTGTCGAGCTGGCCACCCCACCAGCGGAGCAACTCGTCGTTCGTTCGGCCGCGCGATCGCAACACGATCAGCAGCGGATAACTGTGATGTGGCGAGTATTCCGGAGGCAACAACACGGTGTACGCGACTTCGGGGACGCGGCCTTCCGGTGTGACGCGGACGCGACGCAGTTCACCCGGCGCGATCCCATCGGCATCGAGCGCGGGAGGCAACTGTTGCGCGAGCTGCATCACCACCTTCGGGCCAACCCCTTCGACACGTCGCAACTGCTCGTGGAGTCGTTCGCAGTCTTGAGGTGTTTCGGCCCGCACGTATTCGAGCATCAGGAACCGGGCATCCCAGAACCAGACGGCTTGATCGAGGTCCGTCACCGCATTGGCCGCTCCGGCGACCCATCCCGAGTACGCCAGTGCCAAGTGCTGCTCGGGCGAGAACTGCGTGTCCCCTTCCGCCTTCAAAAACGCATCCAATCGTGGGAGCGTTTCGACGTTGAGTTGCTCGTTGATCTCGGAGCGGAGCGGCTGCAAACGCTGGACGAGTTCCGCGTCCTTCAGCTTCGCCTGCCAGTCGATCAACAGACTCTTCACCTTTTCAGTGGACTGTCGCGACTGATCGTAGCTCGCGAGGAAAACTCTCACGTCCTCCGTCACACCGCCACCGAGGTGCTGCCGTGAGAGCGTCTTCGCGTACTCCTCGGCCACATGGTGCTGACCGGCCGCTTTGCGTCTCCCCAGTTCGCGCAAGACCTCGCGCCCGAACTGATCGACCAGTTCGGCTCGTGCGATCTCGCAGCGGGCTTGCTGGCCGGGAAAGTCGCGCGCGATCGCTTCGAGTTCTTGAAACGCTTCTTTGAAATACTCGGCCTGCCGATAGAAGCCGACCAGACCCAGTCGCGCGGCTGGAACGTCGGGTTTGATCTGCTTCCGGAGCAGTACGTCGAGTGTCTCGATGGGAAGCCCCCTCAACGACATCCCCGACTTCCACTGACAGTTCAAACCTTCAATCACAATGTGATCGGGCTCGATCTGCGTGATCCCTTGGAAGATTTGCTGTGGACCACGCTCGGCCTCCAAGGTGAACCGCCGCCGACCGTGAACATCAAACGGTTCCATGAAGCTAATCGCGCCCGTCGCGGCGATATTGATCTGCGGGTTGACTCGCTGATGTTTGTACGTGAACGCGAGCGGCTTGAGTTGCACAATGTTTTCGACTTGCTTGTCGGGAATCTGCTGCCTTGGGACATACGTCTTCTGCCAGTCGTTCCCGATCAGCACGATGTTGCGCGAAACAGGGTCGGCATCTTTGACAGTCGGCTTTTGATCCCTCCCGACCGGCCGTCCCGCCAGTTTGTCCAGCAGCCACATGTTGCCGCTGACGATCGTCCCGTTCTTCAACTGAGCCTCACCGGCAAACACTGCCGACGGAACCACCGCTGCGAGTAGCAACAGCCACGGGATCCCTCGGCAACTCCATCGACACGGCTGGCAGCGGAATCTGTGCATGAAACGAGTCGCTAAGTGAGGAGTCCAAAACCTGTATCGATGCGGCCAACATCTTATCGACCGAGGGGACGACTGCCTCTGACTCGAATTGAGACAGAGGGTACAAGGTCAAACTCGAATGATTAAACCGCGCGGCAGGAAGTGAGACGGTTATGGCTTGCGCGGCCCGATGTGAGCCGTAGCCGCACCGCGCCAGAGTGCGGCGGGAGTATCGGTGCCGCGAAAAATGCCCTCCCCATGTTGAATGGACGTTTCCCATCATCGACGGCTTCCCTTCCGTCAAAAGCAGATGAACTTGCTCAAACAGAATTTGACGATGCCAAAACGCGACCTATGTTTCGAGAACGCAACAAGGCAGGGAGGCACAGCGCGGGCCATGTAGCCGAAGGTTTGTCGGTCGCGCACTCGTTTTGAAGCTCAATCATTGTGAACGTCGAACAAGCTCGTCCCGATGCCGGACATGGAACTGGAAGCCCTCGCCCCGCGAACTTTCAGGGATTCCAATACAGCAGCGGCGCGTTTCAACCGCCGCGTACTTCCGCTGCCGCGCCGACCGTCAAACCGGTCACGCCACCGAAGCAACCGCGCGGACGTTTCTTCGTAGTGTCGATGGTTTTCGCGGTCCTCGCCTGGGGCGGTCACTCCGCTTATGAAGCGTTCTTTCACTACTCGGCCTACGGCGTGATTGCCGGGCGGCCGATTCAAGTCCCAACCACCGTCGCGGGTGTTGTGAAGTTCGTGCATGTCGAAGAAGGCCAGACCGTCAAGCAGGGCCAACTGTTGATGACGCTGCACAGCACCGAGATCGACCGTGATCTGGGGCGACTCGACGACAGCCTGCGGATGGCTCAAGCCAAGTTGCAGGCAGGCATCTCGCGCATGAAGTGGGAGCTATCGCTGCACGACAAAGAGGCGGGCGAGTCCGAAGGGGAGTTCTTCGAAAAGTGGGGGCAGTTCAAGCAGGAGCAAGCTCGACTGAAAGGGCTTCAGCAAACGTTGCAACGCCACGAAGAACTGCACGCCAAGAAGATGCTGCCGCTGCACGATGTGCAACACTCACGCAACGAGGAACTCGGTCAACGTGAGAAGCTCGACAAACTGTTGCTCGCGCTTGGGGCCTGGGAGAAGCGGGTTGAAGCCGCTCAGACGGGAGCCGTCTCGCGCCGCGATGAACTCCTGCCGCTCTTGGCCGAGGTTGAATCGCTCGAAGGAGAGCAGCGACGACTCCGCACAGAAGAGTCTCGCCTACTAATCCGTTCGCCCGTGAATGGCGTCGTCGTCAAACGGCATCGCTTCACCGGTGAAGGTGCCGATTTCTTGCAGACCACGTTCACGATCCTCGAAGAGCACTCGCTGCATGTCGAGCTGTTTGTGCCGCAGACTCGATTGGAAGACTTCCAACCGGGAGACCTCATCGACGTTCAACTCGCGCCGTTTTGGGAACGACTGCCGTGCCGAGTCGTCCGACTCGGCGATGAGCACGTCCCGCCGCCACAACAAATTTCCCGGTTCTATCCGCACGACAGCAAGCACCTGCCGATCCATCTGGTCCCGACCGTCGAGTGCTTGAAGCACGAGCGGATCCAGATCGGCGCGATCGTCAAACTGCCAGTGTCACTGCCGAAATGGAACAGCCCGACAAGCCCGACCACAAACAGCAACACGGTCTCCGAACCGCCGCTCTCCATCACGCAATGGTCATCAGCAACGGACGGCTTTCATTGAGCCACGAATTTCCATGTAGGGTGGGTCGAGTCTTCGAGGCCCACCAAGCACTTTCTCGACTTTCGGTGGGCCTCGAAGACTCGCCCCACCCTACGCCTACGACTTGATCATCACCGAACGCCTACCACACAAGAATCAGCATGACCACCCCCAAACGCCGCGTCGTGATTGCTGACGACGACCCCAACTATTGCCGGTTGCTCAACCGCATGATCGGCACGTGGGGCTACGAACCGGTTGTGGCCGCGAACGGTTACGAGGCGAGTCAAATTTTGATGGCCGAACCCGACACGTCGCTCGCCGTCTTCGATTGGGAGATGCCGACGATGGACGGTGTCGCGGCCTGTCGCTTCATGCGGCAGCACCGTCAAGCCGACGACCTGTACATCATGATGGTGACGGTCAAAAACCAGACCGACGACTTGGTCGCCGCGCTCGATGCGGGGGCGAACGACATGCTCGGCAAGTCGTTTCATCCACTGGAACTGAAGGCGCGACTGGCCGCCGCCGAACGACAACTGGCATCGAGACGCGAGCGTGTGAAGGCCGTTCTCGACGATGCCAAACTCCTGAAGGGACCGGTGCGCGAAGAGCCGGTCGCCGAGATCACGCGTGCCGAACATTTTGAACACGAACTACGTGCGCCGCTCAACCTGCCTCCGCAGTCGATGGTCCCCTCACTGAACACGCGGTCACTTCAATTCTCGTATCGGCTCGATGAATCGCATCTGCACGATGGCGTTCAACGTGGCAGCCTGCGTCCGCATTTGATGGACCGCGCCCTCGTTTGTCCCCGCTGCGAATCGCTGCCGAGTTTTCGTCACGGCTGCCCTTGCTGCGGGTCGGGACGGATCGAGCAGGAGTCGCTCATTCACCACTTTGCCTGCGCGAACGTCGGGCGTGTCGAAGCGTTCGAGACCGACCAGGGGATCGTCTGCCCGAAGTGTCGCGTCCGTCACCTGACCGTCGGTGCCGACTTTGAATACCAGCAGGGACCGCTCCGCTGTCTCGACTGTCATTGGAGTCCCAGTGAACTCGAATTGATCGGCCACTGCCTGCGGTGCGAGTTCCGCTTCCCGGCCCATCAGGCTCGCGTGAAAGACATGATCGCTTACGTCCCGCGCGACGCGAACGCCCTGCTGATGACGCAGACTCAGGTGGGGCTGGTCGTAGCCAATGCGCGAGGGCAGTGATGCTCACCGAATGGCAATACTGGCTGACCTCGTTACGCCCCGATCAGTTGTGGGCGGTGCTGGGGTTCGCGCTGTTTGTCGATGGGCCGCGTTACGCATTCTGCTCGTTCCTGATGGCCACGGTCGATGCGGTCCTCGTCGTCTGGGACTGGCTGCTCGGACGCCGCGAACCGACCGAATACGAGTACTGTCCGACGATCGCGCTGTTGCTCGTCGGTCACAACGAAGGGGACTCGATCGAAGCGGGACTGCACTCCGTCTGGGGGCGCTATCCGCGCATGGAGATCATCGTCGTCGATGACGGTTCGTCGGATGATATGGCCGCCAATGCGCGACGCTTCGCCCGCGATCATGACGGCGTACTGGTGCTGAGCCGAGTCGAACGAGGCGGAAAGTCGTCGGCCCTCAACTGGGCACTCGCTTACACGCGGGCCGAGATCGTGCTGTGTGTGGACACCGATTCGCACCTGTCCGATACGTCGCTGTGGGAGATCGTGCAACCCTTCACCGACCCGACCGTCGGTGCGGTTTCGGCCTGCGTCGAAGCCCGCAATCCGCTCGATAACCTCTGCACCTGGATGCAGGCTTACGAATATCGACAGACCATTTATCTCGGCCGGTTGCTGCAAGAACGACTCGGCATGCTGGCCATCGTGTCAGGGGCGTTCGGTGCGTTTCGGCGCTCGCTGCTGGAACAAGTCGGTGCGTGGGATGTCGGGCCGGGTGAAGACGGCGACGTGACGCTACGGATTCGCAAGGCGGGCTATCGCGTCGCGGTCGCTCCCCGCGCGACATGCCTGACCGACGTGCCGACCGAATGGGTGAGGCTCTTCAAACAGCGCTGCCGCTGGGACCGCACGGTCGTCACGTTCGAGTGCCGCAAGCATCTCGACCTATCGTTCTTTTGGTACAGCAACTTCCGTCTGTCCAACCTCGGCATGATGCTCGAACGTTGGTTCTTCAATGTCGTCTGCGTCTACACGTTCTGGGGCTATGCCTACTGGCTGTCGTTCGTCTTCGAGGGCGATCTGGTGAACCTGTTGATCCTGCTCTACCTGATGCAGATCGGTCTCGAATCCGTGCAGTTCTTGCTGCTGCTCTGCTACTCGTACACACCCGGTCGCGATCTGTTCATCGCCGCCGTGCTGCCGTTCTACCCGCTCTATCAAGTCTTCTTGAAAGCGGCCGACCTCGTGGCCGTGACGGAAGAACTCTTCTTCCGCAAATCGCGTGACGACAACTTCGTCCCGCTGCGAGTCCGCGAAGCGACTTGGCACTGGTGACGAATTAACGCATGAGGACCAGCGCATCCACTACTGGCGGTAACAATCTGAAGATCGAGGTGAGCCGGGTGCCGTAAGGCCCCGGGTTCTTCGCGGGCCTCACGGCACCCGGCTCACCAAACTCCGACAGTAATTGATGCTCCGGTCATTACTTCCTCGTTGCAGCCTCGAGCGCCTTGATCTCGGGATGGTTGAGCAGGAAGGCTCGCCGCTGATCGGCGAACTGCTTGAGGCCCATGTGTGGACGACCTCGCTGTTCTCCGGCGGGTGCCGCCGTCCCCGAGACCGTCTGCTGAAAGGCCGCATACGACGAGAGCTTCTTCGTGTCGGCTTCGATCTCCTTCGCGATCAGCGTCTCGTACTGAGCGACCACCGGGCCGAGCTTGCTCCAGTCCAGCGTCTCTTCGGCAATCTGTTTGACATGCGCGAGGTACTTCGCCTTGAGACTCGGCACGGCCAGCAGTCGGCTGCGCAGCGGCTTGCTCTTGTCGGTCAGACCAACCAGCGGATCGAGATCAACTTTGCCACCACGCGGCCCGCCTCCCCCTGGGCCACCCGCGCCGGGAGGGCCTCCACCGGGACCGCCTTCACGTGGACGACCCTCGCCCGGTCGGCCTCCTTCACGCGGACGATCTCCCTCACCGGGACGAACGCGTCCTTCCGGACCACCCTCGCGCGGCGGGCGGCCTTCGCCTGGAGGACGTCCCTCACCGGGACGACCCTCGCCCGGTCGGCCTCCTCCTCCACCGAACAACCCGCCGAACAGTCCTCCACCCGGACCACCGGGGCCAAACATTCCCGGCCCCATCGCCGGTTGGAACGCTTCGTTCATATCGTGCGGGATGATGTGGAACACGCCCTTCTCATCGCGATAGATCGCGTAATCGCTGGCACGCGTCCAATAGCCGTCGCCGTTAATGAGCGCGTTGTCGAGAGCGAGGAACCAGAGTGCCTCGTCGATGTCGAGCATCGGCGCGAGAGCCTCTTCGAGTTGATCGAGCGGCGTTTCGTTGAGTGTCTTGCACAGCTTGACCAGCGCCTTCCAATCCTTCTCGCTGTCGTTGGTCTTCAGGCTGAAGGTCCGCTTGTAGTCGTCGAGGTTGTCGCCGATGTACTCCAAGCCACCGCGCCCCATCGGGCTGCCGGACACCTTCCACCGCGCCCCCTTCGCGCTGGGATAGTTCTCGGCGAGGAAGTCCTTGTTGAACTGCTGGGCACTGGAGTAGACGCCCCAGCTTTCACCGTTGATCGCCAGCTTGACGAAGTTGGCCTTCGGCGCGGGGATGTACTTCCTCGCGATGTGCGAGTAGAGGACCGTGTGCATGAAGGTCGGGTCTTCGTGCGCGTTCAGCAGGTTCAGCGTTTTGTAGCCGTAGAGCCGCTGCTTCGAGTCCACGAAATCAAACGACAGATTCATGGAACGCTTTGATCCGGCGGGGACCATCATGAACGAGGACATGCCGCGGAAGTGGACGCCCACGTTCGGATACTTCACGCCATCGACCGTCGCCGTACAGGGAACCTCGACATCGGTGTTGTTGAAGTCGGCGAGTTCCGCCTCCCAGTCGGCGTCCTCGAATTCGAGGAACAGCGTGCGCAGGACAGTCGGCTCGTAGAGCGATGCCTCGGCCACGGGCTTCACGTCGCTCGGTGAGAGCTTCGCTCCCGGCTTGGCCGGTTCGCTCTCGCGACCGAATCCACCGGGACCGCCCGGAGGCCCACCGGGTCGTCCGCCCGGCCCACCGCCGCCGGGTCCACCACCGGGAGGACCGCCACCAGGAGGCCCACCGAAGATGCCGCCAAAGAAGCCTCCTCCGCCGGGACCGCGATTGGTCTTCAGGAACTCACGCGCTGCGGTCCGTTCCTCTTTGTTCAGACGACCGTCCGCATCCTTGTCGAACTGCGCGACGAGCTTCCGTTCACCACCCATCGGCCCACCGGGTCCGCGCCCGCCGGGACCACCGAACTGCGGCTCGGGAAACGTGAAGCTCTTCCCCGTCAGATCGGTCCACTGTTTCTTCTGAGCTTCATTCAGCACGGCCAGCGCGTCGGCTTGAGCCTTCTGCCGCGCATCGGGTGGGCCGAACGGCGGGAAGCCCTGACCGGCGACATCGCGCAGCTTGGCTTGCTGATCTTCAGTCAGCATGAGTTGCCTGGCGACTTCGGAACGATTCAGCGCCGCGATCACATCGCGCTGCAGCGCGAGCTGCTTCAATCGCGCGACCTGCTTGGTGTCGAGTTCCTTGTTCAACTTCTCATCGAGCAGCTTCAGGGCCGCTTCGGATTTGGTCCGCATCTCGGCGAACCGTTTGTTCCGCTCCTCTTCGCTCAACGAACCCAGCTCTTGGAAATTGACGCCGCTAAACGAGGCTCGCATCTGCTCCTGCATCTCGCCCTGCAATTCACCGACTCGCTGCTTCTGAGCGTCGGTCAGTGCGAGTTCCGTCTGAACCTCGGGGGCCGCCACCAGCATGACGTTGGATGGCGGCATGCCGCCCGGTCCCATCGGCCCGCCAAAACCGGGACCGCCAAACCCGCCTCGTCCCGGCCCGCCCGGCGGACCATCTTGTCCGTGCAAGTGCGGCGGAGGTGGCAGGTGTGTCACGAGTGCCACGACTCCCGCAACCAAGACCGTGACGACGGCAAACCGTAGCAGCAACTTCTTCATTGTTCGATTCCAGAGGATGTCCGAAGGGTGATGGCAGCTTTAAATACGTGTCTAAGAACAACTGCGAAGAAAGCGAGTGGCAGAAAGATTGAGGGTAGAAAAATGATATCCAGAGAGGGCCGATCAGGACGGCGATCGCTCACGACCTGTCTTCCATTTTTCTACCCCCAATCTTTCTGCCGTCACCTCCTGCTTCACGCCTCCGGAGTCAGCCCCAGCACGAGATCGAACTTGGCGGCGAGTTCACCGATCTTCGAGTCCTTCAGCGGAGTGAAGTCCACCATCAGCGAGTCGCGCCCTTTTTCGTCCTTCAACCCGCGCAACACGCCATCTTTGGCATTGCCGGCGTGGCCCTTGATGTAGCACTGCGTGGTCAGCAGTTCCTTGTCGCGCTGCTTGACCTTGAAGTGAATGTGCGGCGTGCGGCCGGGGTACGGGACCGGCTTGATCGTGCGGAAGTAGTACTCGCCCGTGGAGCCGGTCAGGAAGCGGCCGAAGCCCTGGAAGTTGGCGTTGTACTTGTCGCGATTGCCGCTCTTCGTGTGCAGGTACGAGCCGTTACTGTCGCACTGCCAAATCTCGACGAGTGCGTTCCGTACCGGATTGCCCTTCGCGTCGAGGATGCGGCCCGTCAGATGCGTCACCTCACCCACCGCCTGCGTGATTGTGTCGTTGACGATCAGCAAATCGTTGTCGGTGTCGAGCGGCAGTTTGTCGGGATAGAACGGCCCTTCGGTCTGTTTGGGCGTGCGCGTCAGTTCTTCGGCGAAGGCCCCCGGCGCAGCGAACAGACAGGGCAAGGCCAGACCGGCGGCACTCAAGGCGAGGCTGTTCAAGAAGAGGCGGCGATCAGAATCAAAATGGAATGAGTTCATCTCAGTGCGTTCTTTGTCGGGAACATCCGACGTTGGAGAGAGGGCTGCGGAAAACAATTCGACGACAGGGCGGCCCTCGCTGAATGAGAGCGAGGGCCGCTGGGGAATACGCGAGGGAGCAGCACGACTGACGCTGCGATCCCTCAACAACCGTCCATCGACTTACGGAGCATCCGACTTGGGTGCATCGGACTTCGGAGCATCTGCTGGAGGGCGAGCGCCACCGCCGGATCGACCACCTGCGCCGGGGCGTCCGCCTGCTCCACCGGGGCCACCGAATCCACGTGGCTGAAGTTGAGCGACATCGAATTCCTTCCCCTTCAGTTCCGTGAGCTTGGCTTGTTGTTCCTTGGTCAGCACGTCGCTGAGCTTGCCATCGCGAGCTTTGCCCGCCTCTTCCATCTTGGTTCGCATCGCGGTGAAGTCGGGGCGTCCGCCGCTGTCGCCACCTTGAGGCTGGAACATCTCGCGTTGCTTGGCGGTGAAGTCCTTGTTGATCTCGGCGATCTTGTCCTGTTGTTCCTTCTTCAGCGCCAGCGCCTTGACGACATCGGCATCGGCGTAGACTTGGTCGCGCAGAGCTTGAACGCGGATCTCGTTCAGTCGCTTGAACTGCTCGGGGGACAGCGCGTCCTTCAGTTCGGGCGTGAACTTGGCGAGGACCGTATTGCGTTGCTCGGTCAACTTGTCCATCGCCTTCTGACGATCTTCTTCGGACATGTCACGGAAACTAGCCAAGCCACCGCCAGCACTCATCGCCTTTTGAATAGCATCGCGGTACGAGCTGTCGATTTCCTTGATGGCATCCTTGATGACATCGTCGAGCGCCAGTTCCTTCTGCACCGCTTCATTGGCAGCGAGCGAGATCAGACTGGTCGAGCCACCTCGTCCACCGAAGCCACCACCAAATCCACCGCCGCCCGGTCCACCGCGACCACGTCCACCTTGTCCGGCACCACCGGGAGCTTGGGCATGAGCCACCCCCACCAGTGTGCAGGCCAACAGTCCCGCCACCAGACACTTACTCAGCCAAGTCATCTTCATCGCCAGTCCTTTCAAAACATCTCGGGTTGCGATCGACGCCGGGCTTACATTCACGGCAGGGGAAAGATCGTCGCAGCCATCATTCCAATTCTTTGTCACGCGGCCTGAGTTCCACTCGCAGTCTGTTCGTGTTCCAACTCTTGCCGCCACTCAAACTCACTGTAGTGAATTACGGATCGCAGCTTCTCTTGTCACTCGCCACGAATTCATTTCGCTTCAGGTCACGAGGGAACGCGGCCATCGGCCAAGCCTCTCACGCGGAAGTCCTTTGCGGCGGCAAGCGGACCTCCATTGTTGTGCCCACACCCGACTCACTGCGCGCCGTGAGCGTTCCGCCGTGAGCCACCACAATCGTTTGACTGATCGACAGACCCAGGCCGCTGCTCCCCTCGGCGCGCGAGCGAACCTGATCGACTTGATAGAACCGATCGAACACGCGCGGCAAGTCCTCGGCCGCGATCCCGATTCCGGTGTCGGCGACGGTGATGACCGCGCGACTTGGTTCACGGTCTGTTCTCGACTCAGACTCGCCACTCACGGTCACTCGCACCGTCCCGCCGTCGCGGTTGTAGCGGATCGCGTTCGTCAGCAAGTTGGTGATGACCTGCGCCAACCGAGTGCGATCGATGCGACAAAAGACCGTCGTCAGGTCGGCCTCGATCCCAATGCGGCGTTCGGCTGCGAGTGGTCTCACGTGGTCCATGCACTCTTGCACGAGCGGCATCAAATCGAGCGTCTCGAACTGCATGGAGGCGGCGTCCGAATCGAAGCGGGCCAACGTGAGCAGGCCGTCGATCAACGACTTCATGCGCCGCGCGGCACTGCGGCAGGTCTCCAATGTCGTGCGGTATTCCTCGGGGCTGCGCGGGCGAGACAGCGCGAGATCAGCGTGAGCCAAGATCACGGCGACCGGCGTGCGCAGCTCGTGTGAGGCATCGGCGGTAAAGCGGGCTTGCTGCTCGAACGCCGTCTGCAACCGATCGAACGTTCCATTGAGAACCGCCGCCAACTGACCGAGTTCATTGTCGGTCTCGTGCAAGTCGATCCGCTGAGACAACCGCTGCGCCGAGATCGACTCGGCCGCTTTCGTCATTGCCGCGATCGGGCGAATGGCGCGCGACGAAGTCCACCAACCGCCGACCAGTCCCGCCACCAACACGGCGACACCCGCCACCGCGAGCAACAGGCCGGAGCGACGCTGCGCCGCGCGATCGTGGACCAGCGACCGTCCCACGAGCACGTTGTTGTCCATGCTCGAAGCGTGGACGACTTCACGATGAGTTCCCCGAACACGCACGATGCGCACCGGCAACTTGTCTTCGCCGACGCGGACTCCGGGAAACGGCACGTCCGGCGCGGAAGCCGACTTCTGCAAGATGCGGCCGTCGCGGAAATAGACCACGAAGTAGAGCCGCGAGTCTTCGTCTCCCTCAAAGAGCTGGAGAAAATCCTCAGGCAATCCGAGGCTTGGCGTTGGCCATTCGACGGGACCGACCCATTCAAACGGACGCGGCCCACGGCCGTCATCGCCCATGCGCGGCGGTGAAAAATCGCGAGTGAACGGGTCGAGTCCCGGCAGTGGGACGTTGATCGCCGTCAGTGCCGAGACCGCGCCCGCATCGGAGTTGTCTCGCGATCGAGGACCGCGCGGAGGGCGATCGTTTCGTCCAGCGTCGTTTCGTCCAGCAGGGTCTTCGCTTCGTGGACCACCGCGATCCGCCTGTTCGTTCTCACCCCGCGTCGGCGGGCCAGACCAACGTCCGGGACCGCGCCCCGATTGAGGCCACGGAAACAAGCGCCGCAAACGCGACGTGATGACTTCCGCCGAACGATCCAGCTCCGCATCAATCTGTTGCAGGCGGCTTTCCCACGCGAGGGCATAAACCACCAAGCCGAACAACGTCAGCACGCCGGTCAGTACCAGTGCGTGCCACGCTTGCAGTCGCCAGCGCAGCGAACGAAACGGCCTCCGCAAGGCACTGCTGCCGACGGCCGGTGAACGCGATATTGGAGCGAGATCAGCCATCGGTCGCGGGAGCCTCTTCGTGAATCATGTAGCCCTGTCCCCGTCGCGTCTCGATCAAGTCGTGACGCAGCTTCCGTCGCAGATTCGAGACGTACACGTCGAGCAAGTTCGACAGCGTGTCGTCGGTCTCCTCGAACAGGTGGTCATAGATCGCCAACCGCGTGACCAACTCACCGCGATGCAGCGCCAAGAATTCCAGCAGCGCGTACTCCTTGGCCGTGAGCGGTGCGACTGATCCGTCCATCGTTACCGTCCGCGTCGTCGTGTTGACCTGAACGTTGCCAATCTTGATGACCGGCTGCGGCTGACCGGCCGCGCGACGAATCAACGCCTTCACGCGCGCTCCCAACTCGGACAACTCGAACGGCTTGATGAGGTAGTCGTCGGCTCCCCCATTCAAACCGCGCACTCGATCCGGCACGGCATCACGCGCGGTGAGCATCAGCACGGGTGTCTTCTTCGTGCGACGCAGCTCGGTCAACACCTTCCAACCGTCCAGCTTCGGCAGCATCACGTCGAGCAACACGGCGTCGTAGTTCCACGCCGTCGCCTTATACAGGCCCTCTTCGCCATCCTTGGCGGTATCGACCGAATAGCCCTCTTCACGCAGAAACGAAGCCACGACATGGTTCACGTCGGGGTCATCTTCAATGACCAAAACTCGCATGGTCGATTCCTTGGTCGGTTCGCGCTGAGAACCCTGTCCCAGCGGACGTGAATGTGAATTGGGAGACGGAGCAAGGGGACGATTGGCGGTCACGCCCCCATTGCGCCAAGTACTGACACCCCAAACGGCCTGCATGATGCGGCTCCTCACTGAGAGAAACGGGAAGTGATTGAGATGCGTCTTGCCGCAACGGAACCGATGCGCGGTGCGGATGGTAGCGGCGACACCTTAACTCGTGATGAAGCCAGCCAAGTCGTGCCCTCGTTTATGGCTCGGCCTAGGTGTCTGTCCGGAAAGTCGAAGGCCATACCTTCCGTAGGGTGGGCACTGCCCACCATCAACGACCGATTGTGGTGGGCAGTGCCCACCCTACG
>JAYVOX010000636.1:0-3912 GCA_043757695.1 Schlesneria sp. | reverse complement strand
TGTGTTCGGCGTGAAAGGCCATGAACGCCTTCAAGCTTTCCGGATGCCACTTGTGTTCCGTCTGCGGGCCGATGAGTTGCGGGATGGGCACGCCGAGTTGTTCGCCGAGTTCGTGCATCCGCGTCGAGGCGAAGATTTGCTTGTCCAACTCACCGCCGTAACCGATGGTCGGAACGTTGAACGCATTCAAGGCATAGTCCTGCGCGTCATAGATTTTCGTGAGCTTTTGATGAAGCGGCGACAGCGGCTCCTTCAGGCTGAGGTGCTGGACCGTATCGCAGAATCCGGCACCGGCTCCGACCGACGACCAGAGCGACGGATGGTGCAGCCCGAGATGCCACGCCCCCGCGCCTCCCATCGAAAACCCGCGCAGCGTCACACGACGATCGTCGATCCGATACGTCCGTTTGACCTGCTGCATGGCTTCCAACACATCGGTCTCACCCGCCCAGCGATAGGCATTGTTGGTGCGACCGAACACGTCGAGTTGAATGTACTCGCGGTCGTCCTTGAGCGGCTTTGCTTCGTGAGCGTGGATGAAGCTCACCTCGTTCAGCGTGTCGCCGCGTCCGTGCAGTTCGACATGCAGTGGCCACCGTTTGCTTCCCTGCGGATCGAAGCCCTTGGGGAGCGTCACGACATATGGCTGCACCGAACCATCAACATCAGAGTAGTAGCCGCACACGGTCGAACCGGCACGCAGCCGCCACGGCGTGTCTTGTCTCACCTGCTTGTCTGCTGACGCGAGCATCTGGGCACGAGCCGCACCGATGTTGAGTGCTTCGATCGTCCACTGGGCATAGTCGGGCTTGAAGAACTCTTCATGCCGCACGATCCAGTCAGCGGCTTTCGCGAAGACCTCGACATCCGCGACAGGTCGCACGTCGTCGCGTCCAACCTTGAGCTTCTCAACCGCCACCGTCAGCGACGCGAGTTGTTCGCGGATCATCTTCGTATCGGCTTCCGATGCGGGCTGAGCCTGCGCCGACGCAGCCCATCCAACCAACAGAACCACCGCACCACAGAGTGCCACAATTCGATTCATGAGCGATGTCTTTCAATGAGGATGCGAGTTGGGAGTTGGAATCAAAAAACGTTCTGAAGTCTCCATTTGGACTGCGGCAATTGATTGCCGCTTTCCTTTCTCCCAGCAGGGGAATGTTTGAAGAACTTGGCGTTGGCTAGCGTCTTCAACGATGCGACGACAAGTGCAGAAAGGAAAGCGGTGATGAATCCCCGCAGTCCAAAGAGGGCAAAATCCGAGCTGATCTAATCTCCAAAATCAGAGCCGGAGTCTGACTCTTCAGTCAGTGACGGAGCCTCACTCCTCACTTTCCATCCGGAAGCGTTTCCGGTTTGTACTCGTGCTTTCGTTTGCGAACGACCGTGGCCGACTCGATCTTGTCATCTTTTTTGAGCGACGCCGCCACGTCGAGGCCCTCGACGATCCGACCGAAGACGGTGTGTCCTGACTGAGCATCGACGTTGGCGTTCAGATGCGGAGTCGGGAGGTGAGTCAGAAAGAACTGCGAACCGCCGGTGTTCGGCGCGGCGGTCTTGGCCATGCTCAGCGAACCGCGAAAGTGTCGTCGCGAGTTCTTGGCAAAGCACTCGCATTTAATCATGTAGCCGGGGCCGCCCTGGCCATCGTTGCTCGGATCATCATCGAGCGAATTCGGGTCGCCCCCTTGAGCCATGAACATCGGGATCACGCGGTGAAACTTCACGCCGTCGTACTTCTTCCCTTCGACGAGGCTGACAAAACTCGCGACGGTGTTCGGAGCTTCGTTCTCAAACAGTTCGAGAACAATGTCGCCGCGATTCGTTTTGAAGAGGATTCGCGGCAGCTGAGCCTCGCCCGTCGCGGCCGCTTCCACTTTGCGAACGGCCTGCTCTTCTTTCCAGAACGCGACGTATTCCGAGGCGGCGTCTTGATAACGACCGCCGAGTTGCGGATGCATCAGTTCTTCCTTCTCGGCGGCAGCAAACGTCGCGACGGCCCCCGTGAAGTCGTGCGTCGCGAACTGAGAGACTCCTAGCACGTTGACCGTCAGCACGTTCTTGCGGCCGGCAGCGATGAGCGTGCTGGCAAGCCGCTTCGATTCGTCGAAGCGATGACCTTGCAGGGCCGCTTCCATGACGGCTTCGCCCGCATCGAAGTTCTTCGGATCGGCGGCAAAGACCTGGGGAGCCAACTCAGCCAACCGGTCGTCCACGCCCTGAAACTCGGTTCGCTTCTCGGTGAACTCCTTCCGCATCGCGTCTTGTTCGTCGTTAGTTTTGGCCTTGCGAAAGTTCTGCTGTAACTCGGTCAGACGCGCGGCCAACTTCTGCCGTTGAGCGAAAACGTCAGTCCAAGACTCACCCAGTTTCCCGTCGGCCGCCTTCGCGGCCGGCGGCGAATCATCGGCAATGAGCCACCCGCCCGCAGTCACCAGCAGGCTGAACAGTGTGAGAGCAACAAAGCGGCGAAAGTACATCGAACGATTCCTCAGCGAGCAATTGGAAGAAGAGTGACAAACGAAAGGCAAACCGGTGCGAGAACTGTCAGTACGACATTGCACGTTGGCTGTTTCTGGTCCCCTCTCCCCCCGATGACAGGCGGGAGAGGGGACCGGAACAAGAAACCCGATGTCGTATTAGATTTTGCACGGCCCAAAGTGAGACCTTTGAATGTAGCCACGTTTCGCCAGAACGTGGGCTGTTTGAGCGTCACACCCGCACTCTGGCGAGGTGCAGCTACATCTCACTTCAGCCCGCGCGAGGTATATCGTGATGTCACGCGAATCAGCGGATGGTGTCGAGCGCCGAGGAGATCAGTTGATCGGCAGCATGAACGACCCGCGAATTGACTCCGTACGCGCGCTGGGCGGAGATGAGTGAGGTCAGTTCGGAAGTGGTATCGACGTTGGATTGCTCCAAGGTCCGTTGCCTCAATGCGCCGGCGGCATTGGTGCCAGGCACGGCCGTGATGGGGAGACCGGAGGCGGAGGTCTCGCTGTAACGGTTGCCGACCTCGGCTCGCAAGCCTTCCGGATTGGTGAAGCGTGCCACGGTGATCTGACCGATCACGCGCTGAGTGGTGGGGGATGAACCGGTGAGAATGGAGACCGTGCCGTCGGCGTCGATCGTGGTGGTCAGCGTGTCGATCGGAAAGGTGATCGGCGGTTGGAGGATGGCCCCGTCGTCCGTCACCATGCGGCCCGTGGCATCACGATGGAAGGCACCGTCACGCGTGTAGACGGTTCGTCCGTCGAGTCCTTTCACCGCGAAGAAACCGTTCCCTTCGATCAGCAGATCGAGGTCCTTGCCGGTCTGCACTGCGGGGCCGTCGCGAAAGTCGCGCATTGATACGTCTGAGACGCGGACTCCTCGACCCACTTGCTGATTGGTCGGGCCTGCGTAAAGCAGATCCTGGAACTCGACGGTACTCCGCTTGAACGAGTTGGTGTTGACGTTGGCCAAGTTGTTGGCCGCCGCATCCAATTTCACTTGGAAGGCGTCGAGCGCGGTCGCAGCGGAATACAAGCCAGGCAGCATCGCACGGTCTCAGTCTGTCGGCCTTGGGTCGTCAGTGTTCTCTTTAAAGTCGAACTGCGGAGCCAACGGCCATGATGCCGTCACCGTTCCCGCATCTCGTTGCGCACAACAGGCACGCCGGTCACAACTGATACGACTTCGCGCCTTGAACGGGCGATGCCTCGCGCGGTCCAAACCGCGTTTTTCTGAGCGGTGGACGTAAGGACTCGCCCGTCAACAACTGGCAGACGTAGCTGAACTCGTGAGAGTTCAGGCCGAAGTCTCACGACTTCGGCTACGCCAGTTATTGATGCACCAATCCTAATACGGATCGCAGAAATTAGCCGCGCGGCGCTAGCCCCGGTTCAAGCTGTAAAACCGGGGCTAGCGCCG
>JAYVOX010000635.1:0-3917 GCA_043757695.1 Schlesneria sp. | reverse complement strand
TCGAATAACCCAGTCGCAATCTGACGATCCAAAAAATAACGCTCCCCGCCTCGTCAGGCCCGTAACCGCCACCACCTTCCCAGACAGACACCTAGGCGACGGTTGCGCTTGGTACGGTTTCATGTGCCGCTCGCCTAAGACAACTTCACCGCGACTTGCTGATGAAGTAGAGCGGCACGCCCAGCAGGAACGGCACCGCGATCAGCGGCAAGAGGGGGATCGCGTAGAGTGTGGCCGAGTAGAGGCCGAAGCCGGACATCGTGCAGAACAGCAGCGGGCAGAGCGGAAAGAGCGGGGCGCGAAACGGTCGTTCGATGTCACGGTCCTTCCAGCGGAGCACAAAATACGCGAGACCGGTCGCCAAGAAGAACGACCAGAAGATGGGGGCTGACGCGGCGTAGAGTGTCTCGAACCCGCCGAAGTATTTGCTCCATGGAACCGGTGCCGAGCCAACGGCGACGAGGACCGCATCCAACGCGCTGCGTCCGGAAGTCGTTCCCAAGGCGACGATCATCGCGACGGTGATGACTCCCTGAACGAGCAGCGATCGCGCGGGAGCGTGCGTGCGGGGCGTCAACTTGGCCAGCAATGCGAAGAGGCGATGATCGGCTCCGACAGTCGCATGCAATCGCGAGGCCGAGAAGATCACGCCGTTGACGCTGCCCAGCGCGGAGACCATCACGAGGACACTCATCGCGCGCCCGCCACTCGCGCCGACTACCTTCGCGAACGCGTCGGCCGCCGGTTGTTGCGACGCCCTCAAGCCCTCGAACCCCAACGCGCCGAGATACGCCGCGTTGAGCAGCACGTACCACACGGTGATGACGCCAATCCCGAGCAACAGCGCGCGCGGAATGTTGCGTGATCGGTCCCGCATCTCAGCCACGACGAACGCCGCATCGTTCCAACCACCGTAAGCGTACAGCACGAGGATCAATGCGAACGGCCAACCCGCGTCACCCATCGGCCGCTCCACCTCCAACGAACAGCTTCCGGCAACGGACAATCCCGCGACGACGAGCAGTCCCATCCCGACGAGCTTCGCGATGGTGAGGACGTTTTGAGTTTGCTTCCCCGTTTGAACACCGAGCATGTTGAGCGCCGTCAGCGCGACGACCGCCGTCAGTGCGAGCCAGAGCATTGAGTCGGACGAGAGGCCGAAGACCGTCACCGCGTACTCGGCGAAGACATACGACAGCGCCCCGATGCTGCCCGTTTGAATGATGGCCAACTCGGCCCAACCGAACAGGAAGCCGACACATGGCCCGAACGCGCGTGTCAGATAGTTGTACTCGCCACCAAGTCGCGGATAGGTCGTGGCGAGTTCCGCGTAGCAGAGCGCACTGGCGAACGACAACCCGCCGCAGACGATCCACAAACCAAGTCCCCACCACGGGCCGGGGACATTGGCGAAGATCAACCCCGAGGTCTTAAAGACCGTGCTGCCGATCACGATGCCGATGATGAGACTCACCGCATCCCAAGTCGTCAGCGTGGATGAACTCGGTTCGGCAAGGTCGGCGTTTACGAAGGGCGTGTCACACAAATCAGAGCGAGACTTCACTTCGCGGCGTCCTTCTTTTCAGACGCTGCAGCCGCCTTGTCTTCGTTCGTCGTCGCCTTCGCGTCCGCTTCCTTCTGTTCGCGCACGGCCTTCAAGTAGGCGGTGCGGAACTTGTTGAAGAAGGCCGCCAACTTTTCGTCGGCTTGCTTCGGAAAGTTGCCGTCAACAAGCGCCCCGAGCGCGATCGTGCCGACGGTCTCCTCTTCCTTCCAGACCATGACGTACGGGGATTCAGACTTCTTTGCGTGCGGCTCGGCACAAATGAGCTGCGCGGTGATCTTCAGTTCTTGAGTTCCCGCAATCCCCTTGCGTGAGTTCTTCATTTCCAAGATCACGAACATCACCGCCGCGTCGGCAGACGGTTCGCCGAACGACAACTCAATCTTCGACTTTTCGATCACTCCCTTCGACTTGAGGACGACGCGCGTCCAGATGCGGCCCGAAGCATCCAAGGCCACTGTCTTCTGATTGGTCATGTTGAGGAGAAAGATTTCTTCCACAGCGGCGAACAACTTGCGACCTCGTTCCGTCCCGAGTTCTTCACTGGCGAGCTTGCGTGAGATCGATTTGGTGTATTCCTTGAGGTCTTCCGGATTGAACTCCTTGTGCTGCGCGGGAGCCGTCTTCAACTCTTCTTGAATGTCTTGGGCCGACACGGCGAAGTTCAGATTCTGACCACTCGCCAATTGCATCGTGTTCATACCGACTACGCGACCGTAACGATCGACGAGCGGCCCGCCGCTGTTGCCCGGTGAGATCGGCGTGTCGGTCTGCAACCAGTTGCCGCGCACGTCGGCTCCCAACTGGTCGCGCATTTCCTCTTCCTTCCGCAACGCGCTGATGATCCCTTTCGACGACGTGAACGACAGTCCGAGCGGCGCGCCGAAGGCCATCACTTCCGCCCCTTCACCCGGCAGCGCCTCGGCCAATGGCACGGTCGTGACTTTGTTGGCGGGCATCTCGATCTTGATGATCGCGATGTCCTTCTTCTGGTTGAAGACGCGATAGCCCAAGCCCTTCGCCTTCGTGCCGTCCGAGAACTCGACCTCAACCTTCTTCGCGCCGGTGATGACGTGATAGTTCGTGACGACGGTTCCATCCTTGTCCACGACGAAGCCGCTGCCGACGCTCGATCCCTCTTTCCCGACGACGTTGATCCGCACGACGGCGGGCTTCACGAGCGCGATGAGTTGCTCATAGTCGAGCTTTTCCAACGGCTTCTTGGGAGCGGCCGCTGCGTCAGAGGGACTGGCTGCGCTCGGTGACGTTGAAGTGGGTGAGGCCGCTGCGACATTGGTCGCCGCTGGCACCGCTCCCGGCGCGGAAGTCGTTCCAAGGGGCGGCGCGGTGGCCGAGGAAGTTGCCGTTGGAAGTGAGGTCGGTGCAGCAGCAGGACCGGAATGCGCCACAGTTGTGGGAGTCGCCACGGCCACAGTCGGAGCGGGTGCGGAGCCTAAAGTCGGTGGAGTCACCGAGGAGGGTGCCGCTGTCGGCACGGCTTGAGCCACGGCTGGAGATTGATTCGGTGGTCCGGGCAACTGCTGCGGGCCGGGTCTCAACGCGAGGAACAGCAGCAATCCCACGACGACGACGCCACCGGCCGTCGCCGCGCCGATCAGCACCGTGTTGTCACCGCCGCCCGAGGACGATTGTCCCGACTTGCGTTTCCCGCCGCCGGACGACTTGCGTGGAGCAGGCTCATCGTATTCGTCGTCCATCGGGACGCGAACCGCCTCACCGCACTCGGGGCATTTCACCCGCTTGCCCGCCGCTGTCGAGGCGACTGAGAAATCATGAAAGCACGATTCGCAACTGGCTGAAATTCGCATGACCGCCCGCCTTCCGAGGACCGCGCGGGGAACATTGCTCCCACCGTGAAGCAACTGAGTCAGCGGAGTCCGATTGATTTGGAAGCAACCGCCTCATGCGGCCCTCGAAGTATCGACTGTCGAACGCCCCTAACGATTGCGGGGCGAGAATGAGAAGGACGCTGTCACTGTTTCGCAGCATCGCTTCTCAGCGACGGGCCGGATGCTAGCCATGCCACAAACGGAACGCCAGCACGGATAGTCGCACCCCGGAACGGCGACTACACTCCGCCGCCCGATAGGCAGTACCAGCCGTGATCGTGACCCTTCCAGCAGGCCGCATCTCATGACGCTCATGACTTCGTTCGTCTCTCACCTCGAAGCAGCCATCGACGGCACGATCCTCCCCGCTGACCGACTGCAAACTCTGCACAAGGACCGGCCGCTGTGGGTGCGGTACGACATGGAGGGCGTCGCGCGAACGCTGACGAAGGAGAAGCTGCGCGAACGACCGCTCGACATGTGGCGATACAAAGAGTTGCTGC
>JAYVOX010000634.1:0-3920 GCA_043757695.1 Schlesneria sp. | reverse complement strand
CGCGACGATCAGGAACGAAAAGATGAACGCGATCATCGCCCACGAGAGCCGCTCCAAGACACGCTCAATCGACTTGCCCGACATCAGCAGTCCGACCGCGAAGAGGACCACTGCCATCGCGATGCCGCCGAGCATCGTCGCATCCGCTCGCTCAGGAAGCCGACCGAAGTAGGCCGCGAACAACACCGCTGCGGAACCGGCCGCCAGCGCGGGGGTCGCCAGTTGGGCGGTACCGATCAAGATGTAGAACCATGCCCAGAATCGCGAACCCGGTTGCAGTCGCATGAAGCCCGTGATGATCGGTTCGCCCGTGTACATCGTGTAGCGTGCGGCTTCGAGATTGAAGATCGTTTGCAGCACGATTCCCAGCGTCGCGATCCACAAGATGCCGCGACCATACTTGATCGTAAACAGTGGCCCGACGATCCATTCACCGCCGCCAATCGCCGCCGCGAGCAAAATCGCTCCCGGCCCGATTGTCTTGAAGAGATTGACCAGTCCGAACGGCAATGGCTCGGGCAGATCGGCTCGCTCCCACGCGGGGAGGCTGCCGTGATCGACGGTGTCGTTGGAGGCGAGTTGGTTCGAGTCCGTGGGTTGGTTCACGGAAGCTGGCGGGTTCGATGATGCGGGCTGGTTCAAGAGGGATGACTTTCTCTGGTCGCGCGGCTCTGACTTGCCTCGAACGACAACGACAGACGAAGAAGAGCGGAAATGAATGGAGTGGCTTTCGAGATGCCGAGATTGCGAGCGGAAGATTGCAGAATGCAAATCGGAAAGACAAGTCGCTGAGTCGCGACCAAGGCCGTCCCGCTCTTACGGTAGAGTGGGTCGAGTCTGCGAGTCCCACCAGAAATTGCGGACCATCGCGGTGGGCCTCGCAGACTCGACTCACCCTACAAATGCAACGACCTCGTAGTTCAAGCAGACCGCCGCCAACGAATCCGTAGGGGGGCACCTGCGGCTATTGGCTGAGGTTGCTTCGCGGTTCAGTCCTCTCGGTCGCGTGCATCAGCCCGCGCATGTAGCCATAGGCGAACAGTCGGCCGAGCATCGTGTAGCCCGGCTCACCGTTGTCTTCACCGAACAGTTGCGGAACGTGATCGGGTCTCATCGGGCCGGTGAAGCCGATGTCGCGGTAGGCACGCATCGCGGCGGCCATGTCGGTTGGCCCGTTGTCGTGAAAGGTCTCGACGAAGTTGTCGCGCGTTCCACGCACATCGCGAAAGTGGACGTACTGAATGTGTGAACCAAGTCGCCGAATGGTGGAGGGAATGTCGCAGCCCATCGCGGCGAACGTCCCCTGACAGAAGCAGATCGCGTTCGAGGGACTCGGGACAAGTTGCACCAGTCGTTCAAAGTTTTCGACCGAATTCATGATCCGGGCGCGACCGAGCAGTTCGAGCAGCGGCGGATCATCCGGGTGCATACAGAGCGTCACACCCGCGTCTTCCGCTGCGGGGACCAGCTCACGCAGAAAGTGTTCGAGGTTTCGCCAGAGTTCATCAGCCGTGATGGCCTCGACCGCTGCGAGCGGTGTTTGTTGCGCAGGCGTCCCGGTCGATGTTGAGCTTTCTAGGTGAGATCGATTCAACGAGAGCGCCTGTTCGACCTCAGCCAAGTGGAACGCCGTCACCTTCGCACCACCGCGATCTCTCACGTCGAGTCGCGTGCGGACCCAGTCGGTCCCGGCCATGAAGTTGTAGCAGAGGATTTTGACGCCGACGTGTCGCATGTTGTCGAACAGACGCTTCATCGCGACGACTTCAGTCCCGTCGTCGCGCCCCAGCTTGAGGCTTTCAATTGGCAGGTAGCCCTCGACCGTCGCGAGCCGCATTCCAAACGACTCGACTCGATCGCGCATCCGACGCAGATCGTCGAGGCTCGGGCCGGGATAGCGTCCGACCACATCAGTCACACCACACTGAGCCGCCAGCGTGAGGTTCTCATCCGACATCGGAGTCAATACAGTTGCGAGTCGCACGATGACATATCTCCACTGCTACCGCTGAGCGAGGGAATTGATTCCGAGAAAGCATAATTAAGAGGCCATGCTCGGAGCCACTTTGAGCGACACCCCAAGAATCGTACGCCCCAACAATTGGGAAACAGAATTAGGAATACGGCCTCAATGCGAGTACAAGTTCCTCCCACAACGATTGAACGGGGGAGTCGTTCGGTCTGGCATTTCGGCGAGGCCAGTCGATCTGCACCGAACGGAGAGGAACCGGAGGGCTGACGCCGCTCCGCTCGGAAAGATTTGTTTTACACGGTCCGAGACTGACAAACTGAGACCTCAACTCCATGACTCAGATCAGATTCATAATTGTCGCGTCAGCCGCTCTGGCGTGCAGCATTGTTGGGAGTCCCTCGTTGCTGGAGGCTCAACTGAGCGTCAGCCCCGTCGCGGTGCAACTCGATCGGCCTGAAGCCAGTCAACAGTTGTTGGTCACGGAGAAGCAGGGCGAGTTACAGCGAGATGTCACACGCGAGACGACGTATGAAGTCCGCCCACCGGTTATCGTGTCGATCAGTCCAGACGGTCTGCTTCATCCCTTGATGGAAGGAAGCTCGCGCGTGGTCGTTCGACAGGGAACAATGGCAGTGGAAGTTCCCGTCACGGTGAGCGGCTTGCAGCAACCGGCTCCCGTGTCGTTCATTCACGAGGTGCAGCCGATTCTGACAAAGGCTCGTTGCAATTCGGGTGGTTGCCACGGGAAGGCGGAAGGGCAGAATGGCTTCAAACTCAGCCTGCTCGGATTTGACGAAGCCTTCGATCACGACTCGATTGTGAAGGACGGCAAGGGACGGCGCGTCGTGTTGACCGCGCCCGAACGCAGTCTGTTGCTGCTCAAGGGGACTGCGGCGGTCCCGCATGGCGGCGGTCAGAAGATTGTGACGGGGAGTCCGCAGTATCAGCGTGTGCTGCGCTGGGTCTCGGCCGGGGCACCGCTGAACATCGTCAACGAACGGCGCGTGGTTGGAATTGAAGTCGAGCCAGCGCAAGTCGTCCTCGCCGCGAACGGTTCTCAACAGTTGCGAGTGACCGCGATCGACGACGCGGGAGGAAAACGCTGCGCAACGATCGAGGCCGACTATCTCTCGAACGCGACTCAGATCTGCGACGCCAACCCGCGCGGACTGTTGCAGGCCAGCGACGTTCCCGGTGAGGCCGCCGTACTCGTCCGCTACCTCGGTCACGTCGCCGTCTGTCGAGTCGTGTTGCCTCGCCCAGGAAGCACGTTCACGCGACCGCCCGAGGCGAACTTCATTGACGCGCACGTGTGGAACAAGTTGACGCGGCTCGGCATTCCTCCCAGCGAGTTAATCGACGACGCGACGTTTCTGCGTCGCGTGTTCCTCGACGTGATTGGAACGCTGCCGACTTCCACGGAAGCGCGCCAGTTCTTGAGTAACTCGTCGGCGGACAAGCGAACCAAGTTGGTCGAGGAACTGCTGCAACGTCCCGAGTATGCCGACTACTGGGCCATGAAATGGTCTGATCTGCTCAAAGCCGACAAACTGAAGATCACGCCGCAGGGAACGGTCGGGCTGACTCGCTGGTTACGGAAGCAGTTTCAAGCGAACCGTCCCTACGATGAACTCGTCCGAGAGATTCTCACGATTCAAGGTTCCGTGCAGGGCGAGAGTCCGGCGGCGTTCTTCAAGTCGCTCGACCAGCCGGAATTAGCCAGTCGCGCGGTGAGCCAACTGTTTCTCGGCGTGCGAATTGAGTGCGCTCAATGCCATCATCATCCGAGCGAACGCTGGACTCAGGATGACTATGCGGGACTCGCGGGCTTCTTCACGGGGACATCGCTGAAGCGATTGCCCGATGGCACGGAAGCCGTCGTTGCAAAAACAGGGACCGACGCGAAGCATCCGCGCACCGGTGAACTCATTCCCACGAAAGCCCTCGG
>JAYVOX010000633.1:0-3923 GCA_043757695.1 Schlesneria sp. | reverse complement strand
TCAGGGCGGCGGCCATCGCGGCTCCGCAACTGATGCCGCAGGTGATCCCTTCGAGCTTCATCAGCTTCTTGGCAGTCTCGATCGCTTCGTCGTCCGTGACTTGGACAACTTCATCGACGATGCTGCGGTCGAGGTTGTCGGGAATGAAGCCCGCTCCGATTCCCTGAATCTTGTGCTTGCCGGGTGCTCCGCCGGAGAGGACCGGGCTGGAGGACGGCTCGACGGCGATCGACTTGATCGCGAGATTCTTCTCGTGCTTGAGGTAGCGCGAGACACCGGTGATCGTGCCGCCAGTCCCGACCCCCGCCACGAAGATGTCGATCTTCCCGTCGAGGTCTGTGTAGATTTCGGGGCCGGTCGTCTTGAAGTGGATCGCTGGATTGGCCGGGTTCTTGAACTGCTGCGGCATGAACCAGCCCGCTTGCTGCGACAGTTCTTCCGCCTTGGCAATCGCCCCCTTCATACCGTCGGCTCCCGGCGTGAGAACGAGGTCCGCGCCAAAGCTCTTCAACATCATGCGTCGTTCGATCGACATCGTCTCGGGCATCGTCAGGGTCAGCGGATAGCCGCGCGCCGCGCAGACGAAGGCGAGCGCGATGCCGGTGTTCCCACTGGTCGGTTCGACCACGTGCATCCCCGGCTTCAGTTTGCCGGTCGCCTCCGCGTCCCAGATCATCGACGCACCGATGCGGCACTTGACCGAGTACGCCGGGTTGCGGCCTTCGATCTTGGCATAGACCGTGGCGTGCAGGCCCTCGGTCAAGCGATTGATCTTTACGAGCGGCGTGCGTCCGATGGATTCTGAGTTGTCCTTGAAGACCGACATAGCTGGCTCCTTCCTGAGGTGGTGTGAATGGTCGAGTCGTGCATTTCGAGGCCGTCTCCGCGAGCGGTGTTCGGCCAATGCTGTTTCAGCGTGCGAGGGATTATGCGAATCAGCCACCGTCGCGGGAAGCCGAGTGGTGAATATGAATCGCGGGGAATTAGCACTGTAGGATGGGCACTCTTGCCCGTCCGGCTTGAAGACAGAAAACAGGACGGGCAAGAGTGCCCATCCTACAAGCACGGTTCGACAACACCGGCCACTCGTCTCAGTCGCGTTGGCGGCGATAGGGCTGTGGTTCAAAGGACGTTTCAAAGGGGCGAGTCTGCTCAATGGATGCTGCCGGAATCGCCGAGAGGCTGAGATTTGCGAGAGGGTTCGGGCGGCGAACTCGTGGTTGGGCGACGGCCTGTTGTGGTCGGACTTCGTGGTCTGCGATCTCTGCCTTGCGACTCGTCTCTGCGCGGGGTGGCTCTTCGCGGCGAGTGGTGGTTCGATCTGCGAGATTGGCTTGGGATTCATACAACAGGTCGCCCACGAAGCGACCACTAGCCTGGTTGACGATCACGACACGGCTCGGTGTCCCCGGCGTCTTTGAACGCACGATGCAGATGATCTCGGCCCCTTCGTAGTCTTGCGGCGCAGCCGAACCTTCATTGAGTCCCGCCGCTCCCAATTCACTGGCGAGGAAGCGAGAGATGTCGTCCGCCGCAGTCACTGCCGCACGATCTGCGGCGAGACCTCGACCGAACCGTGAGCCACTCGCGAGCGTCGTTGGAGCGGAGGTTGAGTTCGCCGTGCCGTTCGTTCCCGCCAGCGCTCCTTCTACGGCGAGCGGCGTCGGGGCGAGATGTCCCAGTCCGACCTTATCGAGCAGCAGCGCGACCGGCTTCATCGCGACATAGATCCCGCGCTTCTCTTTCGGGTCGGCCGCAACGCAGACGCCGATCAGTTCGCTCCCCAGAAACAGACCTCCGCCTGATCGTCCCTGCTGCGGCATCGTCGAACATTCAATGTTGTCGGGGCCGTCGTACTTGTTGAGTGCCGTGAGGAACTGCTCTTCGCGAGACGGATCGTCGCCCCCGCTGCACCCGATGCTCTGGACGCGATCTTTCACTGTCAGCTCGCGCGACGAACCGAGTCGCACACTGGGGACTCGTTGAGCCAGCACGATCGTGACGAGACCGACATCCGCTTCGAGATCGAAGTGCAACACTCGCCCTTCGACGGTCTCGGGCTTCACTTTGGACTTGCTGATCGGACGGAAGAGATCGACTTCAATCTTCGAGTCGTTCTCTCCTTTTCGGAAGATGTGCCCGCACGTCAGGATCACCGCGCGACCGGGGCGACTATCGATAATCGTCCCCGATCCGAAGTTGATCCCCGAGCCATCCTGCACGCGGAGTCGGACGCACGCCAACATCGGATCTGTGATCCCCGACGCATCCCCACTGTCATTGTTATTGCCGCGTGCGATCAGTGGCTCTTCTGGTAAGGCCGGAACTCCGCGTGAGTCCTTCGCTTTGCTCTGACCACCGATGAATGGAGGCAACCCGATCGGCGGTCGCTTGCCACCCAGTGTGTCGAGTTCTGCGATGCGGACCGCTGGACCGAGTCCGCCTCCCCGACTCGGCCCTTCCACGTTAGCACGGGCAATCGCGTCGGGCTTGGGCAGCTTGTTCAGCATTGACCGCAGTTGCTTCTCGTCCGTCAGTCCCGTCGCGCGGTCAATCTCGCGACCGTTCGAGACGAGGACGAAGCACGGAATGGATTGCACGTTGAAGCGTTTGGCCAGTGCGGGTTCTTGATCGATATCGACCTTGCGAACCGGCAGTCCCTGTCGTTCCAGCTTCGACACGGTGGAACTCATCTGTTGGCACGGCCCGCACCAAGTGGCGGTGAAGTCGAGCAACACATTGTCGATTTCCGCTGCCGCTGCCCCGCGCAGTGCGACAAACACGAGTAGCACCGCGCTCCAGACGCCGCGTCGCTCGACAGCTTGTTCGGTCGCGGTGGTCTCAGCCCACACCGACCGCTGAAAATTACGAGCGACATTCAAACCGAATCGCGATGCGGAACGCTGCATGTGCTGGGCCTCCTTGCCCTGAAGTCTCGGTCACGAATTCGCGAGGCGTTCGCATCCATGCGGCCTCCTCGCGCTGCGGGTCTGGCGGTGAAACGATTTTGTAAGAGTTGCATACGAGAGACCCGGCGTATGGCAAGATTTGCAACGAGCGACTCGTCGATCTGCATCGCGAGAACTCGTTCGTCGGGTTGAAAGTCCGCTCATGGCTGAGCGAGAAAACGGGACGTTTTGGCGTTGTTTATCGAACTGTTGTGAACGTGGTGTTGAAGTCTGATCGCTGAGATTGGAGTGATTTCTGCGCCGGTGCGACCGACTCATGTCAGGAGCATCGCATCCCACGTGCCGAAGCGGACTCAGACGATCAGAACATCGTGAAGAGAGTGTGTCTCGGTCTCGGATGGGAACAACATCTGGACACGTTTTTGAGCCGCTGCTACTGTCCCGCCCCGGCCGTTTTGCCGCTGATTTCTATGGTCTTTTGTCGAGTCTGTGGTTGGACACAGGACGTGTCTGCGACGGACATCGTTGTTCGTTTCCCGTTCGCCACTCAAGGATGGAGCCGCCCGTGCGAACTCTCAAATCTCTCGCGTACCTCGCGGTTGTTGCCTCGACGCTGTTGTCCGTGCATTCGGTCGGAGCCATCGAGAATGAACGCGGCAAGACCTACAAGCTGACCGAAAAGCATGGTCCGTGGATGATCATGGTGGCCAGCTTCCGCAACATCCGTGAAGAGGATCGCAAGACCGAAGGACTCTCCGCCGAAGATGCGGCCAGCGAACTGGTCTTTGAATTGCGCGACAAGGGCATCCCCGCGTACACGTACTCGCAGGATGGCAAGGTCGAAACGATCGCGACGCAAGACCGCTTGGGCCGCGACGACACGCGCATCTTCGCCGCGCAACGCGACATGATCTGCGTACTGGCGGGCAACTACGCGACGATTGATGACAGCGTCGCTCAGAAGACGCTGAACTACGTTAAGAAGCTGCATCCGAAGTTTCTGAAGAACACCAA
>JAYVOX010000632.1:0-14863 GCA_043757695.1 Schlesneria sp. | reverse complement strand
CACCCGTTCTACCAACGAAAAAGCGGCATCGGCAGTGGGGGAGACTGCCGACGCCGCTGGAGTCTCACGAGTGGAGACTGAGGTTGGTAGGAAGGGCGATGAACGAGGCGATCCTCGCGAGGAGGCCATTGAGTCGAGAACCGACCTCGCCCAACGTCATCTCAAACATCCGAAGTCTCCGCAGACTTCGGATGTTTTGGTTCGTGCGGAGCAATAGGACGTTTGGAGTGGTGTTCTAAAATGCGAGATCCACGATGCGGCCCATGATGAGTCGGACGAAGCGGATCTGTTGCTGCTTCGCTCCCTCCGGACCCCATTCGGACTTTACTTCAATGATGTGAGGGATGCCGGGCCAGAGCGGGTCGGACTCAAGTCGCCAGACTTTATCAAGCCGCTTCACCTTCATTCCCTTGGCGGTGACTTCATAGTTCTCGGAGAGATAGACATCGACCATGCCGACGCGTGGATGCTTCTCATCATCAATGAGACGCGATCGTCGCTTGTATGTCTGGCCGAGAGTTCCCGGTGGCGGAGCCATTCCGTAGCCGTCGCTCCCTGCAAATGGGACGCTCATCAAGCTAGGGTTCGAGCGGGGCAACGGTTGCCCCGTGAAGGGTTGGCCACTGAGTGGTTGACCGGGCAACGGTTGGCCCGATCCGTCCATCATTGGCAATGGTGCCACGCCGGGATTGTCGCCCAAGAATTGCTTCTTGGGTGGTGGCGGGGCCTGAAAATCGACTCCGAGTGGTCCGCGATACATCGCACCGCCACCGTTACTCGACGGCGACTTCGGTGGGATGGTCGGGTTGTCCGGAGCGGGATGAGGCGGTAGGGACGAGCCACCGATCGCAGGCGAGTCGGGCAGGGGTGCGTTCGGTAATGGAGTCGGTGACAGCGGAGTTGGCGAGGGGATCGCGTTCGGATCGAACTGCCGCGTCTTCGCGTTGGCTGATCGAATCGGGACTCGCACCGAATCGGCATCGGCCATACGGACATCGACCGCTGAGGCGAGTGCCAGTCCGGCCACGAGTGAAAGGGAAACAGGCGAACGATTCATGGGGCAACTCCAAGTAGGCGAGACAGTCAGGCGGCGAATGCTGACGGTGATAGCGATCCTTCCAGCGAGACCCGACAACAGACGGGTTGCCTCAGCGGGAAGGGAGAGCCAAGCCAGCTCAACAGGCTCAACTCACAAGGCAACTCTACAACCCGAGTGTGACGACGCAGGGATGGCGCACGCCAGACCGCGATTTTGGCGAGAGGACTCACGCGATGGTAATTCGACTGCGGACAGGGCAAACCTTGTCAGTTGGTCGGGTACGCACTTCGCCCGCCCGTCATTCCCAATTTCAACTGGGCTGGCGGAGAGCAGGGATCAACGAAGCGGCGATCACTCGTGACGCAGCGCTTCGATCGGGTCCATGCGCGCGGCGGCCCGGGCGGGGTAGATGCCGAAGATGATGCCGATCCCGACCGAGATGCCGAACGCGACGGGCAGACTCCACCACGCGATCTGCGGCTCCATCTCGGTGAACATCTTGCCCATCTGCGAGACTTCGGACGCTCCATCGAGAATGAAGTTCTGCACGATCCCTTTGATCCCCAGAAAGGCGAGCGGCGTGGCCAATCCCAGCAGGATGCCGATGATTCCGCCCGATCCCGCCAGCACGATCGTCTCGGTCAGGAACTGCTCGATGATGTCGCGCTGCCTCGCGCCGAGAGCGCGACGGATCCCGATCTCGCGCGTCCGTTCCGTCACCGTGGCGAGCATGATGTTCATGATGCCGATGCCGCCGACCAACAGGCTGATCGCCGCGATGGAACCGAGCACAATGTTGAAGATTTGCCGAATCTGATCGGCTTGACGGAGTAGTTCGAGCGGAACGATCACGTTGTAATCGAGCTTCGTGCCGTGCGTTTTGCGAAGCGATTCCCGCACGACTTCGGATGTCGGGACGACATCGTTGCGGTCCTTCACCTTGAGCGTGATTTGATTGAGTTGCACTTCCTCGGACATGAACGTGCCGCTGAGTCGCGTGAAGACGACATCGCCGATACGAACGCGGAACGTGCTGAGTGGGATGTAGATGTCCTTGTTGAAGTCTTGTCCCGAGAGACTGCCACCGATGGCCGCCGACGCCGTTCGCGACCGCATCACGCCGACGACCTTGTAGCGGTGCGTGCGGATTTGAATCGTCTGGCCAATCGGGTCTTCAAACGGGAACAGAGTCGAGGCCGTTTCCGCGCCGAGGACCGCAATGTTGGCCATCTCCGACTCGTCGTCATCGGTCAGGAACCGCCCGCGCAACACCGGGAGGTGGTTCATCTCGGAATACTCGGTCGTCGAGCCGACGAGTCTCACGTTCAAGATGCGTTGCAGGTAGCGAGCCTCGCTGATGATCTCACGCATCCGCACGGCACCGGTGATTGTCGGAATGGTCTTCGTCATGAGGTCGTAGTCGGCGCGAAGCAGTCCGTACTGCGGGACCGAAAATCCGCGCGAGCTGCCTCGGCTACCACTCGAAGACGATTGCGAATCGGCGGGAGGTTTAACCGTCACCACGATGATGTTGGTCGCGCCGAGTGCCAGGACTTGTTGCTGAGCTTGAGCACTCGCCCCTTCTCCGATCGCAAGCATCGCGATCACCGAGAAGACTCCAAACACAATCCCGAGCATCGTGAGACCCGACCGCAGCTTGTGCAGCAGCAGACTCTTCAAAGCCAGACGAACGGCGCGCAGTGTGTTGGCGAAAGGCATGGTGGAAACTCGGGACGAAGGCAGATGAGCGTGGGCTTAGAACATCAGCCGGAACGCGCTAGCGTCCGGTTTGCGGGCGATTCCGGAACCGGACGCTAGCGCGTTCCGGCTGATGACTGGTTCGTGATTAAAGCAAGTCGCGGTGAGTGGTATAGGTGAGGTGAGAGGCGGACTATTTGGAATCGGGGTCCGTGGTGAACATCCCCTCGCTGGCGATGACTCCGTCCTTCATCACGATCTGGTGGCGGGCACGTCGTGCGACGCTGGTTTCGTGCGTCACCATGATGATCGTGCGGCCCTCGCGATTGAGACCGGTCAACAACTCCATGATCTCCTTCTCGGTGGCCGAGTCCAAATTTCCCGTTGGTTCATCGGCGAGAATGATCTCCGGATCGTTGATGAGTGCCCGTGCAATGGCCACACGCTGCTGCTGTCCCCCAGACAATTGGAATGGTCGATGGTCGAGGCGATCGCTGAGTCCCACTTTGGCGGCGAGATCGATGCAACGGTTCATCTCCGCCGAGCCAATCGTGCGATGCCCGCTGCGGTAGTGGAGCGGCACCTGAATGTTTTCGAGAACCGTGTACTGCGCGATCAGGTTGTACGACTGAAATATGAACCCGATGAGTCGGTTCCGAATCTCGGACAACTCGTCATCGCTGAGCTGCCCAACGTCGTAGCCCGACAGCACGTAACGCCCCGTCGTCGGACGGTCGAGCGCACCGAGTAAGTTCAGCAACGTACTCTTGCCACTTCCCGACTGCCCCATGATGGCGACGAAATCCCCGGTCGGAAAATCGGCCGAGACACCACGCAGGGCTTTCACCACATGCTCACCCAAGTGATAGAACTTCGTCAGGTCAATCAGTCGCGCGGCGTAAGTCGTAGACATAGGAAAGTAACCCGAAGCGTGAGCGAGGGAGCGGCAGCAGAACGTGGTGAATGTGAGCAGAGAGGGGTGAGACTGTGACTTGTAGGATGGGCACTCTTGCCCGTCCGGATTTCACGAGAACGCCCTGAGAACCCAAGGCCAGACGGGCAAGAGTGCCCATCCTACAAGCGGAGTGTTGGCACACAGAGTCAGGTCATCCCTGCCTTGCGAACTCTCGCAAACTATTGCCCGCCAGCATCTCCCGCAGGAGGTCGCTGACCACCGCCGCCTCTGGGGAACTTCGCGATTGCGGCGGTCCATTCGGCTTGCGTGACATCGCCGTCGCCATTCGTGTCGAACGTGTCGAAGCGTGACTGCATCCGTTCGTCGGCCTCGTCCTTCGACACTTTTCCATCGCCGTTCTTGTCGAGACTCTTGAACCTCGCGACGGGATCAACATTGGGGCGACCTCCCTCGGAAGGCGCTCCCGCTGGACGCCCTTCACCCGTTGGTCGCCCCTGCGGCGGGCCACCTGCTTCTGCTGGCCGTCCACCAGCGGAACTGTTACCCGGCTTGCCCGCTTCGGAACCGGGGCGACCTCCTGCAGAACCGGATGCAGGGGGCTTGTCCTTCATGCGGTCAGCCGCTTTCTGTGCGTTCTCTTCGCTGACCTTGGACTGTTTCGTCGATTGCTCGGCCTCCAGCACGTCGATCTCCTTTTTGAAGTGGGATCGCGGATTCATCACGACCTTTTGGCCATCTTCCAAACCCGCTGTCACTTCGATCATGCGTTCGTTGGACTGGCCGATGGTGATCGGCTTGCGATCGACACTGTTGCCGTTGGCAGACACCACAAACGCGAACTGATCGGCTCCCACAGTGACGACGGACTGCACGGGGATTTGCATAACATCGTCACGACGTTCGACGAGAATTTCGATCGTGGCTGTCAGGCCGGGACGGAGCTTGTTGACCTTCTCGGGGTCATCCAGAATTTTGATGACCGCTTCGTACTCTTTGATGTCGCGGCTGAACGAACTGGTCGAACTGGGGACCGACGCGACCGCATCGACCTCGCCGTAGAAGACCTCGTCAGCGTAGGCATCGACCTTGATCTTGGCGGGAAGACCCGTGCGGACCATCGAGATGCGTGACTCATGGATGCGGGCGTTGACCTTCATCGAGTCGAGGTCTGGCAAATTGATGATCGGTTGCCGCTCGCGCACCGTGCCGCCGACTTCGATCAGCACTTGATCGCTCGAACGTCCGTCGCGAGTGTTTGCATAGACGACCTGGCCGTCTTGAGTCGCCTTAATCTTGCAGGCCGCGATCTGGGCCTTGAGTCGTTCGAGCTTCTTGGATTCCACGTCGAAGGTCAGTTCACGTGACTTGTGCTCGGCTTCGAATTGAGACAGTGCCGCCAAGCCTTTCCGTCGGACTCGCTCAATCTCGCGACCAGACTCGGTGACGCCCGCGCGCAGTTCGGCCAGTGTCCGCTTCTGCGTGAAGTCGGTCAGAACTTCGAGCTTCTTCTGGGCCGAAGCCATCTTGAACCCGGCGTCCTTGAGGTTCAGTTCTTCGGCCTCCAAGTCGTTCTGATTCTTGTAGCCCTTCTGCACGAGTCGCCGGATGAAGCCACAGCTTTCCTGCGATCGCGTGAGATTTGCTTCGGCCGTTGAGAGTTCGGCTTTGATGTCGGCGACTTGCTGGAGGAACTCCCCCTTCTCGAACTTCTCCAAGTCGAGCTTCGCCAGTTCCAGCTTGAGCTGCACGGCGGCGGCATCGGACTCGTTCTGCGTCTTCTGGATGCCGAGATCTTCGTCCGCCTGTTGCAGCAGAGCCTTGGCCTTCACGACCAAAATCTCTTGCTGCGTCTCCTTGTCGATCAGGGTCGAGGCATCGAGTTCACAGACAATGTCGCCCGCTTCAACCTGCGTCCCCTCGGGAACCAAACTGATGATCGTCGTCGTTCCCTCGACCTTACTCGTCAGCGAGGCGTTCCTCATGCTGTCGAGCGTCCCCTTCTCCGTCACCGTGATCTGGAAGGCCGACTTCTTGGCGGTCTCTAAAACCAACCCCTCAGTCGCTGAGTATTGCGGCACCCACTGCGCTTGGATCGCGGGCCAATAGGCGATCCCACCACCCAAGCAGACGAGCAGGATGATCAGTGCGGTGATCCGCCCTTTCCACGGGCTGCGTTTCTGCACGAGTGCGCGCCCCGGCGACGAGTCGGATGCTCCCGGCGGACCCGTCTCGTTCGAGCGGGAGGAAGGCGGCTGGTTCTGGGAGAGGTTCTGGTTCGGCGGGTTGGTCATGGGCAGGCTCACTCATCGGGTGGGAGGCCGAAGCACCTGAGAGACCTTGGTAAACAGGGTCGATCCACAGGCCGCGTTCGTCGATCGCCATGATATCCATGTCGCGATGAATGTTGATCCTGTTGCGCTCGTAATCGACCCAAGTTTGGACCAGATCGTTCTGAGCTTGCAGGACCGCATTCAACGCATTCAACAGGTTCAGACCGGTGTTGCCTGTACTGGCAGTGGTGCCACCGCGTCCTACCTGTTGCTGTGTACTCGGACTCTTGGCGTTCTCCACTACAATATCGAGTTGAAGTGCCGCTTGACGCAGATTCTTCCGGCTCGTCTCAAAATTCAGGCGGGCTACATTTAACTGCCGCCAATCGGTCCGGACATCGAACTTCACCTGATCTTCCTGACGCATGTACTCACGGCGGAGCCGCTGATACGCAATGAGCGACGCCCGATAGGCGTTTCGTTCGGCGACTTGATCGATGGGCGCGGTCATTTGGAGTCCCAAACGGAACGAACTGTTGTCGGCCCGAAAATCGAGTGGGCGGTTGCCAATGCCCGATGTCCCGATGTCACCTGCTGCGACGACATTGAGGACCGCTTCCAACCTGTTCGCGGCGACTTCCATCGCGCGGCGGGCGTCCATCACGCGACCGCGTGAGTTCATCAGGTCGAGACGATTGTCGAGAGCCAGCGCGACGGCGGTCTCTTGCGAGACATCGAACTCTGGCAGCGAGATCAGTTCCGCCCGCAATCCAACCTGCACAACCCGCAAATTCTGAACGATCGTGAACAACTCTTCGCGTTCCTCGCGCATCGCGATCAGTGCGGTCTGTCGGTCCTCACGGCTGACCTCATCGCTAGCCAGTCGTTGTTCAATCTGCTTCAGTTCCGCCGAGGCTTTCTCGAAGGCTCCGCGAATCGTGCGGAAGATCACACGATCGCGTTCGAGGGCGAACTCGACCAGCCCGCGCGACTTCTCGAACTTCAACTTCGCCAACCGTTGCGGCGTGTTCTGAGCGACCGTTTGAAAGTCGGACTCGATCAACTGAATGCCACTCGTCCGCACTTCTTCGATCATCGCCGCGAGACGACGCGAGGTCGTCCTCAGCACTTCCAGCGGCGGGTCTTCATCGTTGATGGACTCTGTGAGGCTCGCGAACTCCAACACCTCCAGCTCCAGCTCGTTGATCCGCGGGTCGATGAGTTGGAACTGCTTGAGCATCGTCCGGTCGAGCGTGACCTGCATGTCGGTCGGCAGTCCGAGGAACAATTTGTAGCGATCGAGGGCATCCGCGAAGTTCCGTTCGAGCGTGCGGAGTTGGTTCTCTTGTTGAGTCAATCGAGTCGCGAGTTGCAGCATGTCGGCGGTGATAACACCGGTGCGGAGTTGGTCGAAAAGGCCGCGCACGGCGAGCCGGTATTCGGGGTCTGCGTTGAGTCCCAGCAACTGCTCTTGCTCGGTGGCCGTCATCGGTTCGGTCGCCTTCCATCTCAAGATGCGACTCCCCGATAGGTACTCGATCTTCGTCGTGAGCGTCGCGGGGAACTCGATCCCCTGCGGCAGTGCTCCCGCTTGCAATCGTCGAAACGGCGTCTGCGCGGTCAGCTCGCGCTGCCGTTCGGTTTGAACGTAGAGCCCCTGAATGTTGTCACGTTGATTGCGAATTTGTTGCGTCAGTTGAAGCAGCCCGAGAAAGCCCACCCCCGAAGCGGAGGCCGTCGTTCCCGTCACCGTCACACCACTGACGTTCGCTCCGCCTCCTCCACCCGCCGTGGCTCCTTGACCTGCTGCCACAGTGTCGGCAAAAAACAGCTTGCGATACCGCGCGAGCGTGCGCAGGTCGTACAGCACTTCGCGTTCGCTGAGCGTGAGGTTCTCCAACACGATCTTGCGACCCGCTCCGAGCAAAAGTGGTTGAACCAGCGAGTACGACAGCACCGACGCCGAGCTGGTGTTGTTCCCGCCTGAGAACAGCCACAGCGTGTTGTTCGCCATTTCGACGATCCACTGTCCGCCAGTCGGCAACACTTGGCTCAAGCCAAACCGTGAACTGAAGTTGGCCCGATCGACACGAGCCAGTCCGACTCCCGGCAAAGTGGTGTTGGTGAACGTCCCCGTCGGTTTACGAGCGCCCAATCCCAGATAACGGACGTTGAATTGAAACTGATCGAGCGTGAGCTGCAGCGCCGAGAGGTACGCGTTTTCAACCTGCGTCTGGTAGTCGCGGCTGTTGATGTTCGCGAGTTCAATGGCCTGCGCCAGAGAGAGGTCTTGAATCGTTGGCACCAACTCGGCGTTGGCTGTCGTCACGCGGTTGATCGCTTCGGGCGAGGTCGCGCTGACCGTGGTCAATCCGTCCGACAGGCTGTAGTCCGCCGAAGGGGCCGACGGCGCGAGACCGAAGTTCGCCAACCACGCCGGATTTTCGATCGACATCGATTCGCCGAACTCATGCCAACTCTTGTAGCCGCGCATCCCATGCACGGAGTCCATGTATTGGTTTGCTGCCGGATCGTCGGGTGGAAGCGGCGCGCAGTCGGGATCGAACGGGTCGTAGAACCGGCTGCGCGCGTCGGCTTCGACCGTCGTGCGCGGCAGGTTCCAACGGGGATCGAACTGCTTCCGTTGGAGCAGGTTGTATGTGTCGAAGTCCGCCTGAGAACGCCAGAACGGGCGTGAACACCCGCTCCCGAACAGCGTCCCGATGACGGCCAACACAACGAACCCGATTCGATGGCGAGGCAACTTCATCACGCATCGTCCTTCACAAGCTGATTTACCAACCCCAGCGCCGACAGCACCTGTTCCAAGGCGCGGTGCGGCGAATGCCCCTCAGCCTCACCGTCCTCATCGTGACCCGGCTCCGACCAACTCGACTGTGCCGACGAATCGTTCTCGTCATGTCTCGTGACCTGCTGCAATGCCATCGAACCTCGCAATGAGACCGAGGGAGCCAGCTTCAAACCGGAACGGACGGCTTGGCTCTCGGCCAATTGACCGAGCAAGACTCCCAGCGTGGATCGGTCATCGGCAGGAACGCCTTGAAGTTGCCGAACAGACCAATGGGACTTCGCTGCTTCCACTCGCTCGACCAGTGTCGCCCCCGCCGCGCTGAGCAACAGCACACGTTTCCGCCGATCGGCATGAGACCGTAACCGATCGACCAAACCGTCTTGAGCCATCCGCTCGATCAGGGTGCTGACGTTCGATTCCGACTGCATCAATCGCTCGGCCAACTCCGACTGAGACAGCCCCATCGCACCGGCGGAACTGAGCGACGCCAGGACCGAGTACCGCACCTCCGTCAATTTGAACTGGTCGAGGAACTCCCCGAGCCTCAGTCGAATTAACGAAGCCACCCGCAGCAAGCAGTCCAATGTTTCACTCGCCGTCGATGTCGAGAATGAGTTCGCTGTGTTCATCGTTCGCTCCGCAAGTTCCATCCGCAAGTGCCTCTGCAAGGTTGCTGTCCAATAGCCCACTGAAAAACGTAGCTTGGACGCCTCGTCCGAGCGAAACTCCACTGGAAACGGACGGACGAGGCGTCCATCCTACAGGTCTTCAACAGGCTGCTAAGGCGTCCGGTCTACGGTCAATCCTCACCCGCCGTTCACCTAAATCGTGTGCCCCCCAAACTTCCTCTGGAATCTGGATGGCGAGGTCTCTGAACGGAACACGCCATTGCGATGTCCCCTCGCATCTGGATGATTCGACCAAGAATGGTTCGAGACTGAAGGACTTCTCGGCAAAGGTGGAAAAGTCGCAACTGTTGGGGAAGCAATTCAGTTTCGTGGCGCTCGCTGCGACCAAGTTGACTCTGGCGAACCTGTGGATCACGACGCACGATCGAGAACCGGCGAAGACTGCCGGTCCCGTTGGTCGATCTCCTTTGGCCAGCCTCTTCGTCGAGTCACATCGGTTTGGCGCTCGCCATCGCAGCGGGCCGATCAGCATGTCGTTCTCTCGCAAAGAAGATGCTTGAGGCCCACTGGTCACCCGGCTAACATCCGCCCCGCATGAACGCCTTCGCCACTGGGCCATAACTCGGCGTTCACTTTTTCTCAGTCCTACGGACCACAATCCGATGAGTGACCTGTTGCAATTGGAACTGACTGACCGGCAACGCGAACTCCTGCTGCGCGGCTTGCGCTTCGTCCGCAGCAGCCGCATGTTGGAGATTCGCGATTCGTCCGACATCACCGACGACGAACGCAAAGATGAGTTGGGCGAACTCCGCGAGCTGTCCGACTTACTGGGACAGAAGGCCGCAGTAGCCAAGCCTGCCACCGTATGACGTGTTCGACTCATGTCGAGTCAGTGTTTCCCTGCGAAGTACGACAAACAATCCGATCCACAGACAGCCGTCGAACGATTCGACGGCTGTCTGCGTTTTGGTCGTTCACTGTTGCCTCGTCGCTCCGCCGACGAGACTGCGGGACACCGCTTCAACTCAGGACATGGCGAATGAGAGGTCGGGCATTTACTTGCCGATGCAGAACTTGCTGAAGACACGGTCGAGGATGTCGTCGGTGTAGACCGTTCCCAAGATGCGACCGAGATGATCGAGTCCCTCACGCAGGTCGATCGCCAGCAATTCGTCGCCCGCCGCGTTGGAACGCGCGGTCTCTTCTGCCCGTGCCAGCGATGCGGCAACAGCAACGAGGCTCTCGCGACACCGGGACGCCGTCATGCCGAGCCATTGTCGAGCCGAACCCTGTTGCGACGAGAGACGACTGCGCACGAGATCGGCCAGCGTGTCGAGTCCCTCTTCGGTGACGGCGCTGATCGCCGCGTCGAAGGGCTGCTGCGATTCGAGGACTCGTGAATGGTCCGCGAGATCGCGTTGCGTCAGGACTCGCACGGCACGGCGCGACTTCAAGGTGGCTTCCGCAAACAGCCGTGCATCGAGACGCCGCTGCTCCTCATTCAACGTGACCGACGAACACCACAGCAGGAGATCCGCCGCGCCGAGCTGCTCCGAGCGCTGTCGCTGCGCCGCGTGTGCAATACCGGTCGCGGCGAGTTCCCAGCCGGCAGTATCGATCAAATCGAAGGACAAGCCTTGCCATTCCACCTGAGCTAATAGGAAGTCGCGCGTCGTTCCTGCTTGCAGCGACACGAGTGCCGCGGCACTCCCCGCCAGCCGATTGAACAGCGTGCTTTTGCCCGCGTTGGGAAGACCCGCCAACACGACGGTCGCTCGCGTGCGCGACTGCATCCGGTCGGACGATTGTTGCAGCAGGTCGTCCACGAAACGGCGCGCTTGGGCGATGCGACTCAGCAGCTCATCACGCCCCACAAACTCGATGTCCTCTTCGATGAAGTCGAGTCCCGCTTCGAGATCGGCCAGCAATTCGAGCAGGTCGCATCGCAGTTCGGCCAGCCGTCCCGATAGCCCTCCCGCCAACTGCGTCAGCGCCGCTTGAAGCTCGACATGATCGTGCGCGTCGATCACGCCGAGTACGGCTTCAGCCTGCAAAAGATCCAGCCGTCCGGCGAGAAACGCCCGCAGCGTGAACTCACCCGGTCGCGCCGGCCGCGCACCGCGACGATGCGTCTCGGCGAGAACCGCTTCCAACAACGGAGGCGATCCCGGCAGATGCAATTCGATCGTCGGTTGCCCCGTGTAGCTCCGCTGGTTCGGCCACAGATGAGCCTCCACCGGAATCGGCACACGCACCTCAGGCAGCGTGAGTACCCCCGCGAACACAGCCGCCACGCGTTTACGTTGCCAGCTCTCAAAGTCACGCGGCTCGAACCATCCCGCGAGCACTTCTCGCACATTCGCACCCGACAGCCGGATGATTCCCCGCGCTGCGGAACCGGGAGGAGAAGCCAGCGCCGCGATCGGTTCTTCCAGCGACAGATTCATGACGAACAATTTCGGAGGGTTGGTGATCGAACGGAGCAGCCGAACCGAGTCACGACCGCTTGCCGTTCTTCTTGTCTTTGCCGTCGGTCTTCTTGCGATCACTTTTCTTGTCGTCGGACTCAAAGCCACGTTTGAGCGAAGTGTCCTTGTCGGCGGCCTCCACCAGCTTGCCCCACCACGCCAGCCACGCCGATTGCGGCTTGGCTGGGGCTTGCTTGCCAGGTCCGGCGTTCGGACCTGCGGCGGGGACAACAGCGGGTGCGGGCGGGTTCAATGCGGCCGCTTTGGCCTTCCGCTCCAACAGCCAACGTTCGGTCATGCTCCAAATGTTGGTCGCGATGAAGTAAAGGCACAGCCCCGATGGGACGCGATAAAACATCGCAGCCATCAGGATCATCATGAAGTTCATCGTCTTCTGTTGAGCAGCCTGCTCTTCATTTGTCGGTGGCGGCATCGTCAACTTTTGGCTGGCGTACATCAGCCCCGCAGAGATGCACGGCAGCAGGTTAAACTCGGTCCAGCCGAGGAACGGCAGCTTGAACGGGAACGCGATCAAGGCATCGGGCGCGGCCAAGTTCTCGAACCACAGAAACGGTTCCATGCGGAGTTCGATCGAACTGCCAATGGCCCGGTAGAGCGCGATGAAAATCGGCAGTTGCAAGAACATCGGCAGGCATCCGCCCAGCATCATCTTCGATTGCTCAGCCACCAGTTCCTGAGACGCCTTCATGTACTCTTCGGTGTTCTTGCCGTGCTTGGCTTCCAACTCCTTCTGTCGCGCGGCGACCTTGGGTTGAAGCTCCTTCATCTTGGCGGCGTGCATCGCCTGATGCTTGGACAGTGGGATGAGCAGCGTGCGCACCATCACGGTCAGGCAGAGAATCGCGATGCCGTAGCTGAAGCCAATCGCGTGAAATGTGTTCAGGAGCCAAACCATTCCGCGACAGATCGAGTCGAACCAGCCGTAGTCCATGACTGCGCCCGCAGACACCTGCCGGACCAACTCCTTTAACTTGGGGCCAGCGTACAGCAGGTATTCGTGCTTGATCTCACCGTTTGGGGGGACGGTCAACACGGGGGAAGTCAGGTTGATCGAGATGTCGCTGAAGCTGGAGTTCTGTTTGTTCTCATCAATGACGACGGCATCCAATTGCGCGACCGTCCGTTGCTTGAGCTGGTCGCCTTGCGGGATCACAAGAGCGGCGAAGTAGAGCACATCGACACCGACGTACTTCACCGCACGCTTGGAGATTTCGGTCTTCTTGGCTTTGACCTTCTTCAATGCCTCCGCGACCGATAGCTTGCTTTCATCGACGTTCTGGCCATCGTCATCGAGAAAGCCCATGCGGATGTCGCGGTATTTGTAGGTATTGTCCTGATCTTCCAGTGGTACGCCGATCGGTCCGCGCAACGAGTACGTCAGTTCCTGAGGCCGCTGCGTCAGGTTCTTCATCGTGATCGACAAGGCCAGTTGATAGCCGCCAGCCAGAGTGTCTCGCACATGCGGCCGCTTCAGTTCGTCCGCAGTCAGACGCTTGATCTCGTAGTGCTTCGCGAGCTCCCAACTTCCGTCCGTCGCTTGCAGCCGGAACGTGACCGAGTTTTCTGTCTGATCAACGACCTCCCAAGATACGTGATCGAGAGTCTGATCCTTCAGCAGGGCGTCGATTGAGGGGATACGCAACTCGAACGTGCGCAGAGACGTTTCGATGTCACTGCCGACCAGCCGAACTCGCTTGTCGCGGCGACCGATCGCGGGGTAGCGGACTCGATCCGTGAGTTCGATCGAATCAACGGCCGCTCCGCGACTATCGAGCTTCACCGCGAGTAAGTACTCGTCCCGCTTCTGGAGGTCCGTGTCATCTGCCGGACCCAGCCACACCGTTTTGAAGGGGTGTTGAGGAAGTGCCACGCCCTCAGGTTGCGCGACTTCAGCGGCTGGACTCCCCATGTTGCTCGTCGCATTGCTGGGCAGCAGAGCATCGGCGGGGCCATTGAGGTCGATCGTCTTGACCGCTGCGACCGGAGCCTTCGGCGGAATCGGAAACAAGACGGGGACGAGAAAGTTCAGCCAGACGTACCAGATGGCAATCGACAAGGTGAAAAACGTGAGAAACCGCCGCTGGTCCATACTGGAAAATCCGTGAGAAGCACAAAAGGACGAGACGCTCGCACGAGCGATCAGCGTCGCGGAACGAGGCCGTCTTGGTTTGGATCACTCGGTGTTCAGATCATCAAATGATCCAGACCACCGGGTTCTCCGGATATCGGGGCAAGAGTTTCTCGTGAAGATCAACGACCATCCTTGAGGCGGTCGCCGAGGAAGTTGTCGAGATCGGGAATGTCGTAAATCTTCTGCGCGGTCTTGGTGAAGTCGTACACGACGCGATTGAAGTGAATCGTGTTGTTGTCCAGCACGACGTAAGACGATCTCGAATCACCGTTGCGGGGCTGTCCCACCGAACCGACGTTGACCAGCACCTTCTTGTCGCCGAGTTCGTACTTGAAGTCGATCTCTTCCGGCGCGAGGAAGTTCAGGTCTTCGGTGAAGACTCCGGGGATATGCGTGTGGCCTTGGAAGCAATACTTCTCGACCAGCGAGAAGATGCGTTCCATCTTGCGTTGGTTGTAGATGTCTTCGGGAAAGACATATTCGTTGAGCGGGTTGCGAGCCGAGCCATGCACGAACATGAAGTTGGGTTCGCGATGGACTCGCGGTAACTCACCAAGAAACTCCCACCGCTTTTCCGAAGCTGCGCCACCGCCGGTCTCCAACTGCCGACGGGTCCAGAAGACGGCTCGTTCGGCACTGGCGTTGAAACCTTCGGGATCGAAGAGTGCCGCTTGGTCATGATTGCCGAGCAGACACAACTTGCACGACTTGACGCGATCAATGCACTCGTTTGGATTGGGACCATATCCGATGATGTCGCCCAGACAGTAGACCTCGGTGATCCCCTGTTGACGGATGTCGGCGAGGACCGCTTCGAGCGCTTCGAGGTTGGCGTGGATGTCGCTAATGATGGCGCGCAACGCAGATTCCTTGCAG
>JAYVOX010000631.1:0-14883 GCA_043757695.1 Schlesneria sp. | reverse complement strand
ACAACACGGCGACCGCGGGGTAACCCCGCAGCATTCGACACGCCCCGTAAAGGACGTGCGAATCGAGCTTGTGCGACCCACAGGCCAGCGGCGACATGTTAGCCGCAGACATGGGGCGGGCAAAGGTAGGATTCAAGTCGCCAGCAGCTTCCTTCAAAAATTGCCAAAAAGTTCAGGATCGAAAGAAGCAAACGCCACCTCATCATCGCGAGGTCTGCGGCGATGATGTCAAGTAACTCGCAGCGTGAGCGAGGCCAGGAATGGACTTGTAGGATGGGCACTCTTGCCCGTCCGCCCGGAGAATGAAAAAGTAGGACGGGCAAGAGTGCCCATCCTACTTCATCGTGCAGCGCCTCGTTCCACACACGCGTTCGTGGCCGTCGCTTCAACCTCCTGCGGCGCGAAGCTACAGTCCGCCCGCGTTGTTGGAACCGTCTCGCTGAGAAAGTGATCGTCATGCTTGGACTCGATCCCACGCCGTTCGATGTGCGGCTGGTGGCGTTTCGGATTCCGATTCGAGTCCACCCGTCGTTCTGGGTTGTGAGCGTCCTGCTCTCGTGGAACCCCGATCATCTCGACCTCGTGTTCCTCTGGACGATCTGCCTGTTCGTGTCGATCCTCGTGCATGAACTGGGACATGCCGTGGTGGCCCAAGCGTTGCACTGGCCTTCCGAAATCGTGCTCTATTGGGGCGGTGGCCTCGCGATGTCGCAGCGCGTCGCGCGGCGAACTCCTTGGCGCGAGATGGCGGTCTCACTGGCCGGGCCCTTCGCGGGCTTCGGCCTGTTCGCTCTAGTCGAAGCGGTGCGATACGTCTTCTTCCCGATGCACGTGCTGGCCGGTTCGCACTACTTGCAGTTTGTGTTCTCGACATTGCGTTGGATCAACCTCTATTGGGGACTGGTCAATTTGCTGCCGGTCTTACCGCTCGATGGCGGGCATGTCTGTCGGTCGATCTTGGAATTGCTGCGCGTCCGTGATCCACAGCGTTTGGCCGCTCAAATCAGTATCCCGGTCGCAGCGGGAATGGCCGCGTGGTTGTTCTCGGTCGATCCCAACAACCATTTTCCAATCGTGCTGTTCGGGATGATGTGCCTGCAAAATATCGCCGCGCTCCAGCAGTCCAATCGCTCGTCGTGGTGAGGAATTGATGGACACCCACCACGAGCTTCGCTTCGTTTAACCGCAGGGGCAACGCTGAGACACTGGCGAGCCGCCTGCCGTGAGGCTGCGGGTTCTTGATCGCCGCTGGAAACCCGTGGCCTCACGGCACACGGCTCGCTTAAAACGTCTCAGTTGTGGCCGTGCGAGGTATAAGCGGCTTAATCGAACGAGCCTCCCCCGTCCATCCCCACACAGAAAGCACCATGAGCTACCCCTACTTTGTTCGACGTGATCTCGATGGCTTCTTTGGGTTGTTCGTGGACAACTTGATCCAACTGCTGCTGATCCTCACGCTCTGCTCGGGGCTGTGCGGGATGACGGGCGAGAGCAGCTATCTCCTCTACAGGCACGTGCTGCCGGGAGCGGCGATCAGCATCCTGATCGGCAACCTGTTCTATGCGTGGCAGGCGCGCAGGCTGGCGCAGCACGAGGGCCGGAGCGATGTCACTGCGCTGCCGTATGGCATCAACACGCCATCGCTCTTGGTCTACGTCTTCTTCGTGATGGCACCCGCGTTTGCGAAGGGCCGTAGTGACGGACTGACACCCGAGGCCGCAGCCACACTGGCCTGGGAACTCGGGCTGGTCGCCTGTCTCGGCAGCGGAGTGATTGAGTTTTGCGGTGCCTTCGTGGCGGAGTCGATTCGCCGCAGAACGCCGCGTGCCGCATTGCTTTCGACATTGGCGGGGATTGCCGTCGGGTTCATCTCGATGACGTTCGCACTCCAAATTTTTCAGAAGCCGCTGATTGCGATGCTGCCGCTCGCTATCGTCCTCATCACGTACTTCGCTCAAGTCCCGTTCCCGTTTCATCTGCCGGGCGGAATGGTCTCGGTCGCGCTGGGAACGGGCGTGGCGTGGTTGCTCACGGGACTGACGATCGTCTGGCCCGAGGCACCCGCGTGGTTGGCCGAGTCCGCGATGAAGCCCGCCGCAGTGACGGCCGCGCTCGATCAGTTGGGCTTCTATCTACCGACGTTCACGGGGACGCGCGTGCTCGCGCGGCTAGCCGATCCGTCGCAATGGCTCGGGCTGTTGTCAGTCATCGTGCCGATGGGGCTGTTCAATCTGATCGGCAGCCTGCAAAACATCGAGTCGGCCGAGGCGGGAGGCGACAAGTTTGGCACCTGCTCGTCGCTGGCAGCCAATGGAATTGGAACGATTTGCGCGGCGCTGTTTGGGAGCTGCTTCCCCACGACGATCTACATCGGGCATCCCGGCTGGAAGGCTCTGGGCGCGCGAGCGGGCTATTCGACGTTGAACGGTGTCGTCGTGACGGCCCTCTGTCTGACGGGTGCCGTCAGCTTGGTGAACAGCCTGATCCCGATGGAGTCGGGGATCGCCATCGTGCTGTGGATCGGCATCATCATCACGGCTCAAGCGTTCTCGGCTGTGTCCCGTGAACATGCTCCCGCCGTAGCGATTGGATTGTTCCCGGCGATCGCGGCGTGGGGTTGCACGGTCATGCAGGGGGCGTTCATCGCGGCGAATGGCAAGACGATGCAATCATTACTTACGAGCCTCAACTCAACCGGCCAACCGACCGGCGGCATCACCAACTTTGAAGTGAACGGCTTCTTGTTGCACGGGCTGATCTCATTGGAGCGAGGCTACATCTTCACGTGCATGATCCTCGCGGCGATCTCGGCATTTCTGATCGACCGACGGTTTGCCACAGCGGGAGTGTGGTCTCTGATCGGAGCCGCCTGCGCCGCGATCGGCCTGACGCACGCCTATCAACTCAGCGGTAACGGCGTCGATTTTCTGTTCGTCTTCGCGCAGCCCACGTCCGACACCGCATTGGCCTATCGCGCATGGAACGTCGCCATTGGCTACGTGTTGATGGCTGCGGCTTTCTTCGCGTTCGGAGCGTACTGCCGTGGGCGAGAACTCCCGCGACTCGAGCATTGAGCGTGTGCCGATCCTACGGCTTGCTCCAGACGCTCATTCGTGGTCTCCCAGCGGCGTGACAAGTTATTCTTCACGCGGCCCCAAGTGAGACCTTTGGATGTACCACGTTTCTCCAGAACGTGGTTGGTTGAGCGTCACGCCCGCACTCTGGCGAGATGCAGCTTCGTCTCACTTCAGCCCGCGCGGGGTATAGAAAGTCTTTCCGCCAAGGTCGCTCTGCCGAAGGTGCCAACGGTGGGGATGCCGCGAGACGGTGGCTATACTCCGCCCGCTTTGAATCTCACCACAGAAGCCAATCACCACGGAAAGAGGACTCACTCATGCAGCGCTTTGTCGGAACGTTTGTTTCATCGCTCATCTTGCTGACGGGCATCGCGGGAGCGGTTCACGGTGCTGACGAAGCCACCAAGAGCGAAGTGCCGAAGGGCGAGGTGAAGGCGTACACGTTCGAGAACTCCAAGGTCTTCCCCGGCACGACGCGGTCGTACTCGATCTACGTGCCAAAGCAGTATGACCCAGCCAAGCCCGCGTGCCTCTACGTCAATCAAGATGGCGTGCAGTACAACGCACCGGCCGTGTTTGACGAACTGATCCACAAGAAAGAGGTGCCGATCACGATTGGTGTGTTCGTCACGCCGGGCATCGTGCAGCCGACGGCCGACCAGGCATTGCCACGCTTCAACCGGAGCTACGAGTACGACGGACTCGGCGATGCCTACGCGCGGTTTCTGTTGGAGGAACTGCTCCCCGAGGTCGAGACCAAGACGACGGCGGATGGTCGCGCGATCAAGCTCTCTCAAGATGGCAACGACCGCGCGATTGGGGGAGCCAGTAGCGGCGCGATCTGCGCCTTCACGGCCGCGTGGGAACGCCCCGATTCGTTTCGACGAGTCTTCAGTGCGATCGGTACCTACGTCGGCCTGCGCGGCGGTCACAACTACTCGACACTTGTCCGCAAGTACGAGCCCAAGCCGCTCCGCATCTTCCTCGAAGACGGCAGCAAGGACCAAAACATCTACGGCGGCGATTGGTGGATGGCCAATCAGTCGATGGAACGATCGCTGGCCTTCTCGGGGTACGATGTGGCTCACAGTTGGGGCGACGGCGAACATAACGGCAAGCACGCGACGGAGATTTTTCCAGATGCGATGCGCTGGCTCTGGAAGGACTGGCCGACCCCAATTCCAATGGGAAAAGGCTCGCCGCAGTTTCAGGAGATTCTGATCCCCGGTGAGAACTGGAAGCTGGTGGCCGAGGGTTACAAGTTTACGGAAGGTCCGTCGGTCAACGCGAAGGGTGAGGTCTTCTACAACGAAGTCCCCAACAGCAAGACGTTCAAGGTGAGTCTTGATGGCCACGTGACGGAGTTCCTCGCCGACTCGAAGCGCGGTGATGGACAGGCGTTTGGTCCCGATGGTCGTCTGTATGCGAATGCCGGTGCGACGGAGCAGGTTCTCGCGTGGGATGCCGACGGGAGGTCGTCTGTTTTCGCGGAGGGCTTCAAGGGAAACGATCTCGTCGTGCGGCACGATGGCAGTCTGTTCGCGACCGCTCCGTTCGCCACTCCAAACGACAGCAAGATCTGGTACGTCTCGCCCAAAGGTGAGAAGAAGGTCGTGGACACGGGCCTCAAGTTCGCGAATGGCATCTGTTGCTCAACCGATCAGTCGCTGCTCTATGTCGCCGACAGCCGCAGCCATTGGGTCTTCAGTTATCAGATTCAGGCCGATGGCTCGCTGGCTCACAAACAGAAGTACTTCCACCTGCACGTCCCCGACTGGGCCGATGACAGCGGTGTGGATGGACTGCGTACCGATCGCGATGGTCGGCTGTGGGCCGCGACGCGAATCGGCCTGCAAGTCTGCGATCAACCGGGGCGAGTCCTCTGCATCATCCCGACTCCCAACGGCAAGGTCTCAAATTTGACGTTCGGCGGCGAGAACTTCGACATCGTCTTCGCGACCTGCGGCGATCGCGTCTACAGCCGCAAGGTCAAAGTGCAGGGAGCCAACGGTTGGGCCGCTCCGATCAAACCGGCGAACCCGCGCCTGTAGGGCGGCGTAGGGTGTGTGGAGTCCTCGGAACACACCATTCTTAGACCGCATGAAGAGAGTGCGTTCCGAAGACTCCACGCACCCTACCGCACTTCAACATTCAACCCTCTTCCAAGGATCGACGAGATGCGTTTACCAAGACTCTGGCTCTGCGTGAGCCTGCTGATGACCGGCACTCTGTGGATGAGTGGCTTCACGTGCGCGCAGGATCGCGGGATCGGTGACTTTCCCAATTTGTCTGCGGAACGAGACTGGCCTTGGTGGCGCGGGCCGTCTCGCAATGGAATGGCCGCTGGATCGGAACCGGTACTGACCAAGTGGAGCAACACCGAGAACGTGCTCTGGAAGACACCGGTTCCCGGTCGAGGCCACTCGTCTCCAATCGTGGTGGGGAATCGCGTCTTCCTGACAACGGCCGATGAAGCGAAGAAAGTTCATTCGGTCTTGGCGTTTGATCGACAGTCGGGCAAGTCGCTGTGGAAGACGGATGTCAGCCAAGGGGGATTTCCCGCGAAGAACCACGACAAAAACACCGAGGCGTCTCCCACGTTGGCGTGTGATGGAGAGCGTCTCTTCACGACCTTCTATCACCGCGACACAGTGCAGGCGACGGCTCTCGATTTGGATGGCAAGCAAATCTGGCAACAGACGGTGGGGCCGTTTCGGCCGAAGATGTTCGAGTACGGCTATGCCCCGTCACCCACGCTCTATCGTGAGACGGTGATCATTTCGGCGGAGTACGACGGCGACAGTGCCATTACCGCCCTCGACCGCCAGACTGGCAAGCAGGTTTGGCGCACCAAGCGGCAGAGCAGCATCACGTTCTCAACGCCCGTTGTCGCACATGTGGCGGGCAAAGATCAGTTGCTCATTAGCGGAGCCAGTCAGGTCACCAGTTACGATCCCGCGAACGGAAAGCCGTTGTGGACGACGCCCGGCACGACGGCGGCCACATGCGGCACGATGGTCTGGGACGGCGACATCGTCTTCGCCAGCGGCGGCTATCCCAAAGCCGAGACTCTCGCCGTCAAAGCGGATGGCAGTGGCAAGGTGCTGTGGCGAAACCCACAGAAGTGTTACGAGCAGTCGCTGCTGGCTCACGCTGGTTATGTGTACGGCTTGACCGACAACGGCGTCCTCTTCTGCTGGCGCGGGACCGATGGCAAAGAGATGTGGAAGCAGCGACTGCAAGGTCCGGTCAGTTCGTCACCGGTGATGGCGGGGGGGAACATCTATCAGTCGAACGAACGCGGTGTCTGTTACGTCTTCAAACCGAACCCCGACAAATTTGAAAGCGTCGCCGAAAACCAACTCGGTGACGAAGCCTTCCCTTCGCCCGCGATCATTGGCAAACACATCTTCATGCGTACCGCCACCGGCTCGGGAAAAGGTCGCAAAGAGTTTTTGTACTGCCTCGGCCAGAAGTAAGGATCGGCGCATCAATTTCTGGTAGGGCTTGGTTGAGCCGGGTGCCGTGAGGCCCCGGTCTTTTCGATAAAGAATCCGGGGCCTCACGGCACCCGGCTCACCTCGTTCATCAGATTGATACCGCCAGTTACTGATGCGCCAGTCCTCAGCCCACGCGTCTCGATTCCCGTGTCCCGATCTCTGACTAAAGACTTCGCCCGAATGAATGTGCAAGACGTGAATCTCGGCGGACTCGACTGTTGCGTGGTGGACGCGCTGCCAGCGGGAGTGTCACCGCAAATGATCGTGGTGTTGTGTCATGGCTTCGGAGCGCCGGGAACGGACCTCGTTCCGTTCGGTCCCGAGTTGCTCGAACAATCGCCCGCGTTGGCCGAGCGAGTGCAGTTCTTGTTTCCCGCCGCACCGCTCGACCTGAGTGATGTCGGGATGCTGGAGGGGCGCGCTTGGTGGCATCTCGACATGGCCAAGTTGCAACGGGCAATGACGACCGGTGAGTTCCGCGATCTGCGCACCGAACATCCCGACGGACTCGACTTCGCCCGCGAACGACTGCTCGCGCTGATTTCCGACTGGAGCGAGCGGAGCGGTGTGCCGTTGTCGCGGTTCGTCTTGGGAGGCTTCTCGCAGGGAGCGATGTTGGCGACGGAAGCCACGCTCCACTTGAGTGAGAACCCGGCGGGGCTGATCGTCCTGTCTGGGACGTTGCTCAATGAAGTGGTCTGGCGCGAGTTGGTCTCTCGACGCGCGGGACTGCTCGTGTTGCAAAGTCACGGCAGCACGGACCCGATTCTTCCCTTCGCAGCGGCCGAGTGGTTGCGAGACATGCTGCTCGAAGCGAAAGCCAGCGTGGAGTTCATTCCGTTTCGCGGTGGCCACGCGATCCCGATGCCCGTGTTCGCGCGAGTCGCCGCAATGCTGGAACGGCTGGTCGAGACAGCGTAGTCACCGATCAATGAGGAGATTCCCTTGTCCTACGAGTTGTCAGCCAAGTAGGGTGCGTCGAGTCTTCGAGACGCACCCTTTGTGCAGCGTTTGAATGCCGGTGCGTCTCGAAGAGCGGATCTCGCGCTGGATTGGGCGGCTGCCGAGTTCTCGCCGAACGGGCCGAACGCTGCTGCGAGTGCGGTCTCAGGCGAAGTGGCTTCGACTTCTCAAGATGTTTTCAACAGCACTTTCTCGTCGAGCGATGCGGAGGGAATCGCACAGATGGCAAAGCCGGGGCACGGATGAAGCAGGAAGCGCCGATCAGGATCGGCAGCTCAATCACGGTCGTAAATGGGCGAACCGCGATTTTCAGATCAATCAACGCCCGTTGTTGATGCGCCGGTCCTTACGTTCACGCAGCTATATCTTGTGCGGTCAGGAGTGACACATTTCCGCGCGGTGTGACTTCATCATCACTTCACTTCGAGCAACTCAACGGTGAAGTGGAGCGTTGCACCGGCTGGGATCGTCGGTGGCTGGCCGTTGGGGTAGCCGAGCTTTCCGGGGATGAAGAGTTCAATCGTTCCCCCTTCGCCCACCAATTGCAGTCCCTCCGTCCAACCAGCGATGACGCCATTCAGCGGGAACTCAGCGGGAGTGCCTCGCTTGTACGATTCATCAAACACGGTCCCGTTCGTGAGTTTGCCTCGGTAGTGAACCTTGACCTTGTCGGTGGCCTTTGGTTTCCGGCCGGTCGATTCCTTGGTGATCTTGTAGCTCAAGCCCGAGGCCGTGGTGGTGAACCCTTCCGGGACGATGCTATCGGCCGGGTTGGTGGGTGGCGGGCCTTGTGGGTTGGGGCCGTGTTCACCCTTCGGACCATGCTGGTGGTCGTGCGGCTCAGCGGGCTTGTGATCTTCGCCGACAAAAATCAACTCGACGAGAAAGTGCAGCGTGGCACCTCCCGCGATCATCGGTGGCTGCCCGCCAGCCCCATAGCCGAGATCGCTGGGGATTTCGAGTTCGATCATGGCCCCTTCACCGATGAGTTGCAGTCCCTCAGACCAACCTTTGATCACACCGCTCATGAGAAGCTGAGCTGGCTTACCGCCCGTGCCGTAGGAGCTATCGAAAATCTCTTCGTTGTCGAGCCAGCCGCGATAGTGAACGGTCACGATGCTCTTGGGATTGGGCTTCTTGCCTTCCGACTTGCGGCGGATGCGGTACTTCAATCCCGACTCCGTTTCGGTGAACTCTGCGGGAGCGTCGGCATCGACCGGGCCGGGCAGCGCGATTTCGGGCAGCTTCCTGACGGTCACTACGGGAGCAGTAGACCAGTCGCAACCGGCTCCACACAACACGGTCAGCAACAACAACGCGGTAAGCAAACGACCACTGGGCATGATGAACGAGACTCCACGGTGACTAAGGAAACAAGGATCGAACAAGCATCGAATGAGTGAGAACGCTCGCTGGCCTGTCGTTCGAGCGGGACGTATGATCGGTGATCGACGGTTCATTTTCCACCCGCTTCTGAGTTACTGAGACCCTTGGAGAACAACACCATGCAGCCGTGGCAAATCGGAGTTTTCGCGTCGGTTGATGCCGGACTGGGCGTTCATTTGGATGTGGCCCGTGAGCTGGGAATTCCCACCGTTCAAGTCCACTCGCCTCACAAACCGACTCGCACTCAAGCCGCTGCCGACACGTTCCTCGCGAACTGTCAGGCGGCAGAGATCACCGTGACGTGCGTGTTCGGCGGCTTCGAGGGCGAGAGCTACGCCGATATTCCGACCACGGCCAACACGGTCGGGCTTGTTCCCGAAGCGACCCGCGCGGCGCGTGTGCAAGAGATGAAAGAAATCTCCGACTTCGCCAAGTTATTGGGTTGCGGAGCGGTCGGACTGCACGTCGGTTTCGTCCCCGCCGATCGTACTGGCGCGAGCTACACAGGGCTGCTCGAAACGACGCGCGGGCTGCTCGACCATGTCGCTGCCAACGGTCAGAACCTGCATCTCGAAACGGGGCAAGAGTCCGCCGATCACCTGCTCGAATTCATTCACGATGTCGGTTGCTCGAATCTGTTCATCAACTTTGACCCGGCCAACATGATCCTGTACGGAACCGGCAACCCGATCGAGGCTCTCAAGAAAGTCGGGCACTTGGTCCGCAGCGTCCATTGCAAAGACGCGAAGTGGGCGGCTGAAGCCGAACGCGGTAAGTCGTGGGGCTGTGAGGTCGCCTTGGGTGAGGGAGACGTGGGAATGGAGACCTATCTCCGAACACTCAAGGAACTGGGCTATCGCGGGCCGCTGACCATCGAACGTGAGATCGCTCACGACCGCGAACGCCAGAAACGTGACATCGGCACGGCAGCCGCGCTGCTGCAACAGTTGAGATCGCAGATTCTGTGACGAGACGGAGCGTTACTCGGTTCGGGACGAAGAGCGAAGAGGAGACCTTCGGTCGGGCGTTTCGGCGGGGTCGGGAGACCCGCGCCGAACCTTGAACTTCTCCTGAAGCCCCGCGCCGAGTTTCTCGAAGAAGATATTCACCGAAGTTCAATGGAGGTGGTCCGATGAACGACGAACGAGAGTTCCGCAATCTGGCGCTGCGGGAGTTGCGTCACTTCAAGTGGCTGGCTGTTGCAACGTTCGCCGTGTTTCTGCTGTGTGGGGCGGCATTCGTGACGGGAGCGATCTTGATCGGGGTGGCGGTCTATCAAGAAGAGAACACCTTTGCAAAGACCGCCGAGGCGCTCTTCGATTCGGGAAAGTTTGATCAACTCCAGACGGTCGCGACAGCCCGGCTGATCCACTACCCCATTGATGTTCACGCTTTCTACTACAAAGCCAAAGTTCACTTTCACGACAAGCAGTGGGCTGAAGCCCTCGCACTATTCGAGCAGACCAAGAGGCTTGAACCCGCGTGGTCTGACATTGTTCAGCCGTACCTCGACCAAGCTCGCGAACGGATTGCCGACGGTCAGGATGCGGCGATGCCAAACCCAGTCGATCATTAGACGGGCGGTCAGAAAGGGCCTGACCGCGACGTAGGATGGGCACTCTTGCCCGTCTGGTTTGAAGACGGAAATCAAGACGGGCAAGAGTGCCCATCCTACGTCGGATCATTGCTGTCGCTCACCTTGGTGGACGAGGAATGCACGCGATGCGAAGGCGATGACAATCACAAAGTTGAGGTTTCCGATAGAAGTCTGGCGAGCCGGGTGCCGTGAGGCCCCGGGTTCTGAAATCGGGCTGAGAACCCGGGGCCTTACGGCACCCGGCTCGCCGCGTTTCGACTTCTGTTGGGAACGTCAAAGTTCGGAAGCGAGTTGAAACGTTGAGTGAGCCGCTGAGCGAAATTTATGACGACCGGATCATGGACCATTTCGAGTCGCCCTATCACAAGGGGCATCTCGCGTGTCCCACTTGTTCGCACTCAGATCGCAACCCGATCTGCGGCGACCAGGTCACGGTAGAACTGCTGATTGACGAGCAGAACCGGGTGAAGGAAGCGTACTTCAATGGCAAGGGCTGCGCGATCAGTCAGTCAGCAGCGTCGATCCTGTGCGAGTCAATCGAAGGGAAGTCGATCGACGAACTGAAGGACTTCCAAGCACAAGACATGCTCGACCTGCTCAAAGTCCGGCTGACGGCGAGTCGTCAGAAGTGTGGCCTGCTCAGCTTCAAAGTTCTTAAGACGATGCTCTATTCGCTGGATCAACAGCGCGAACCCGCTAGCTCCGGCTGAGTCCATTCCTCATTCTCACTTCATCCGCACTCCTGCCGCCTTCTGAGATGTGATCGTGTCGTCCCTGCCCCACTTGCCCTTCGATGTCGCAGCCGTTCGTCGCGACTTCCCGATCCTCCAACAGCGGTTGGCGGGCGACATGCCGCTCGTCTATCTCGACACCGCTGCCACGTCGCAGAAGCCGCGCGCGGTGATTGCGAAAGTGGTCGAGTGTTTCGAGCAATACAACTCGAACGTTCATCGCGGCATTCATCAACTCGGCGATCGGATGACGACGGAGTTGGAGTCGGCGCGAGAGAAGGTGCAACGCTTTCTCGGTGCCCGTGAGCCGGATGAGATCGTCTTCACGTCGGGAACGACAATGTCGATGAACATTGTCGCGCACGGTTGGGCCAGAAAATTCTTGAAGCCGGGTGACGAGATACTCCTCAATCCGATGGAGCATCACGCGAACCTCGTCCCGTGGCAGTTGGCCGCGTCCGCGACGGGGGCCGAACTGCGGTATATCCCGCTTACGAACGACGGTCGTCTCGATCTGAGTCAACTCGATGAGTTGTTGACTCGCCGCACGAAGCTGGTCGCGGCGACGGCGATGTCCAACGTGTTGGGGACGATCAACCCGATCGACGTGCTCGCGCAGCGTGCCCACGATGTCGGGGCTTTGATCTGCGTCGATGGCGCTCAAAGCGTGCCACATGCGCCGACCAACGTCCGCTCGCCCAGCATCGACTTCCTCGCGTTTTCGGGACACAAGCTCTACGGCCCGACGGGTGTGGGCGTCCTGTATGCGCGGCGCGAACTGCTCGAAGCGATGGACCCGTTCATGGCCGGTGGCCACATGATTCGCGAAGTCTTTCTCGACTCGTCCACGTGGGCCGATCCACCCGCCAAGTTTGAAGCAGGGACGTGCCCGTTCATCGAGGCGGTCGGTTTGGGAGCGGCGATCGACTACGTGAACCAACTCGGCCTGTCGAACATCAGGCAACACGAACACGCGCTGTCGGTTCAAGCTCACGAGCGACTCGGTGCGGTTCCCGGCGTGACCATCTATGGCCCGGCCGTCGAACACAAAGGAGCGATTCTGAGCTTCACCGTCGATGGTGTTCACCCACACGATTTGTCGGACTTGCTTGACCGACGCGGCGTCGCCATCCGAGCGGGCCATCACTGCACGATGCCGCTCCACGAACTGCTGAACCTGACCGCGACAGCCCGCGCCAGCTTCGCCTTCTACAACACGCTCGATGAAGTCGATGCTCTCGTCGATGCGGTGATTGCGGCGCGAAAGACGTTTCGCTTGAAGGGCTGAGTTGTCATTGGTCATTGCCACTTCGGACCTCTCAGGCAACCGGCCTTGAAGTTTGTCATGAATGGAGTCCGTCTTGAAAAGTGAACCGACGATTCAGCCCAGTCAGCGTTCTCGCTGGGCCAAGGATCAAGCCATCAGCTTCCTGATGCAGCAGGCCGTCGAGAACCGCGATGTGATCTCGTTGGCGGCGGGGCTGGTCGATGAGGCGAGTCTTCCCGTGTCGGAATGCCGTTCGGCGTTGAGCGGTCTGTTTGGCGACGATGCTCGCGCACGGCAGGCACTTCAATATGGAACGACCGGCGGTGCGGACGTGTTGCGCGAACAGTTGCGTCACCACTTGGCGCGGCTCGAACGTTGTTCTGTCGAGCAGTTGAATCTCGACGTGAAGCAGCTCGTGTTGACGACCGGCTCTCAGCAATTGTTGTCGCTCGTCGCCGACGCGCTGTTCGATCCGGGTGACATCTGCCTCGTTGCTGCTCCGACGTACTTCGTGTTTCTCGGCGTACTGAATGGCGTCGGCGCACGGACAATTCCGATCGAGACCGACGAGCGGGGCATCAACCCGCAGGCTCTCGATGCGGAACTGGCTCGACTCGCCGCAGGGGGCGAGTTGTCGCGCGTGAAGCTCATCTACATCGTGAGCGATTACGAGAACCCGAGCGGCGTGAGCCTCGCGACGGAACGGCGGCGCGAGGTGGTCGCTCTCGCGCAGAAGTGGTCGCGCGATCATCGACTGTTCTTGCTCGACGACGCCGCATATCGCGAACTGCGTTATGACGGCGAACAGCGACCGAGCTTATGGAGCTTCGATGAATCGCGCGAGACAGTGATCCTCGCGCAGACCTTCTCGAAGAGTTTCTCACCGGGCGTGCGCGTCGGCATGGGCGTGCTGCCGAAGTCGCTCGTGGGTCCGGTCTGTGATCTCAAGGGGAACGACGACTTCGGGTCGGCCAATCTCAACCAGCACTTACTCGCGACAGTTCTTGCATCGGGTCGCTATGAGTCTCACGTGCAAGAGGTCTGCGCCGCATATCGGTTGAAGCGGGATGCAATGCTCGCGGCACTCGACCATGAATTTGCGGGCAACCCCGACGTGAATTGGCTTCGGCCCGAAGGTGGTCTGTACGTTTGGCTCACGCTTCCCGAGCAGATCGAAACGGGCTTTTCGAGCCGGCTGTTTCAGCTCGCCACGAAGACGCATCGCGTGATGTACGTCCCCGGTGAGTTGTGCTACCCGGCCGGAACGGCTGCTGTGCGGAAGAACCAGATGCGGCTGAGTTATGGAGTTCAAGATGCCGCCGGGATCACGGAAGGAATCAAACGCTTGGCGGCAGCGGTACGCGAACTGCGAACGTGACGGCGCTGTCGCGCGGAGCAATTGCACGCACCTCGGCTCTCTACCGAATTGCCGCTGAGATGTACCACTGCTCGGAAAGACTCAGCTTGGGCCGCGCGAGGTTTGGCGGTTCCACTTCCAGCCACCTATATTCGCGCCAACTCACTCGTGCCGAAAGCCGTAGGTGAGCGAACTGAGTGGCTGGCTGACTTCAATTGCTTGTGACTTCCGCGAATGCGGTCAATCTTCTGCTGTGGTGTGGTCTCAGAATTTCGTGAGTGCGATGTCTCGAAGAACTGCTCGAATCGCTGCGCTGGTTTTGATCCTGATGCAGATCGGTGTCGCGGGGATCTACGCGCCTGTTCATCGGTTGATGCACCACACGCTTTGCTCGACGCACGGCTCAGACCATGAGCGAGTCGCCATCCCGCCTGCCCAGTCCCCTTCCGCCCGGTGCCACTCTCATTGCAGTCATCACCGGCCGACAACGGTCGATTCGAGTGCGAGTCCCGCAGGCCACGCTCGGTCCGAGAGCGAGTCGGTCCCGTCAGCGCCGTGCCCCGATGGTGAGAGCGACTGCCTGCTTTGTATTGTCGCACTGCAAGCGGCTGCTCCGGTTTCGCCGTTCGTGGTGCCCGTTGAGTTCGGTCCCGTCGAGTTGGCTTCGCAGACGGACTGTTCCGTCGCAGTCGCTCGCCCCGTGATGGCGTTTGAAGTGCGCGGCCCGCCCCGGGTCTGACGCTTCTTGCTTTGAGTGCTCGATCCGTCGTGCCGCAAAGCGTGGAAAACAGCGCTGCTTGCAGCCACGTTCTGTAGGAGTTGTCCGCTGCGCAAGGCTTTGCTCTTGCGAGGCAGGTCGATTTCCGGACAGCACGTCTGCGAGCGCTGCCCCTGAGCGTCTTGGCTCCTAGGTGTCTGTCCGGATACCCGTAGGGTGGGCACTGCCCACCACAATCGGGCGTTGATGGTGGGCAGTGCCCACCCTACAGAAGGTATGACCTTCGC
>JAYVOX010000630.1:0-3946 GCA_043757695.1 Schlesneria sp. | reverse complement strand
GAAACATCTCACTTTGGGCCGCGTGAGGTATTAGACACGGCCACGCAAAGCCGTGACCGTGGCACACCGAAAACAAGCCACTACTTTCCGAGCAGCCTCTGAGTTGCGATCCATTGCCGCATCGCCGATTCTTCTCCGGCCGTCGTTTCCAAGTCCTTCGCTCCCAGCCTCCTTCTTCGTTAGGCCCGCCTGTGTCCCATTCCAAGCGTCGCCGTCACGAACACTCGCTGGGCCGACCTGTTGAGACCGGTGTGGCTCCGGGGACGGTCCGTGCTGATCCGCAGTCACCGCCGTCGGTGATGACCGTCATCGCGTTCGGTCCCACTGAAATTCACGAACAGCGGTTGAGTGACCTGCGTGAGTTACCGTCGCTCGTCGGCAAGTTTCCAGTGACGTGGGTCAACGTGGACGGACTCGGCAATGCCGACGTGGTGCAGCAGTTGGGCAAACAGTTCGGCTTGCATCCACTCGCGCTGGAAGACACCGTCAACACGCACCAACGGGCCAAGGTCGATGACTACGGCGACACGCTTTATGTCGTCCTGCGGATGGTGCAGGGACCGCCGCTCATCACCGAACAGATCAGTTTCTTTGTCGGTCGCAATTTTCTGCTGACCTTCCAAGAGGACTTGGAAGGAGACTCGTTGAACGCGGTGCGTGACCGTATCCGCCAGAACCGCGGCCGCGTGCGAAACGCGGGGCCGGACTATTTGCTGTACGAGTTGCTCGATGCGGTGATCGACGGCTACTTCCCGGTTCTCGAACGTTACGGCGTGCGACTCGACGAATTGGACGAAGCGGCCGAGACGGTGAACATTGGACAGACTCTCTCAGACCTCCATGCCTTGCGTCGCGACCTGCTGCTGCTGCGTCGGATCATCTGGCCGCTGCGCGATGCGTCGCTGAGCCTCCTACGCGGCGGACACGCCTTGATCTCGCACGACACACAGGTCTATCTCCGCGACACCTACGATCACGCTACGCATTTGATCGACATTCTGGAAATCTATCGTGAGACCTGTGCGGACCTGCGCGACTTTCACTACTCGAAGCTCAGCAACCGCACGAACGAAATCATGCGGACGCTCACCGTCATCACGACCCCCTTCATGCTGCTCAGCTTCATCGCGGGGGTTTACGGCATGAACTTTGAACACATGCCAGAGACCAAGTGGCGCTACGGCTATTTCATGGCGCTCGGCTTGATGACGCTGATCGCGATCGGCTTCGCCTACTTCTTCTGGCGCAAGGGCTGGTTGAAAAGTGCCGAACCCAAATCGACGAACGGTTCGCCATAACGGCACCAGTCACTCTAAAAGGATCATTCCATGACACGATGCTCTGCACTGCTGGCACTACTCGTCTGGCCCCTCGCGTTGGCTCGTGCTGTCGAACCTCCAGCGGCTCCGTCGCGAATCGTCTTCGGGTCGTGCTGCAAGCAGGACCAGCCGACTCCCATTTGGGAGGCCATCGTCGCCGAGCGGCCCGAGTTGTTCCTGATGATTGGCGACAACATCTATGGCGACTCGCAGGACATGGCGGTTCTCAAAGCGAAGTGGGACACGTTGGGTTCGCAGCCGGGCTATCAAAAATTGAAGCAGACCTGTCGGGTGTTGGCGACTTGGGACGATCACGATTACGGAGCCGATGACGCCGGGGCCGAGTTCCCCAAGAAACGCGAGTCCCAACAACTGTTTCTCGACTTCTTCGATGAGCCGACCGACTCGGCTCGTCGCAAACAAGAGGGTGTCTACGCGAGCTATGAATACGGGCCGGTCGAACGTCGAGTGCAGATCATCCTGCTCGACACCCGCTATCACCGTAGCCCACTCAAGAAGAGCGGTCGCAAGCGCGGCGATCCGGGGTTCCTCGGCCCTTACACCAAGAACGGCGATCCCGGTGCGACGATCCTCGGTGAATCTCAGTGGACGTGGTTCGAGGAGCAGCTTCGCAAACCGGCTCAAGTGCGGATCATCGCCTCCAGCATTCAAGTCCTGCCGAATCAGCACTATTGGGAAAAGTGGGGCAACTTCCCCGCCGACCGAGTTCGCTTCATGCAAGCGATCCGGGACGCGAAGGCCAACGGCGTGATCGTGTTGAGCGGCGATCGGCACACGGCCGAGATCAGTCGCAACGAACGTTTGGTCGGCTACCCGCTGTTCGAGATCACCTCAAGCAGCCTCAACGCGCCCGCTCAGAATAAGGAGGAGCCGAACCGTGATCGCGTCGGCAGTCTGCATGGTCAGGTCAATTTTGGAGTCGTCTCCATCGACTGGACGCTCCCCGATCCGGTCGTCACGCTGGAGCTGCGCGATGTTCAGGGAAAGGCCCTCGAATCGCAGCAGGTCCGGCTGAGCGACCTGCGCGGACGATAGACCTCACGCGGCCGAAACTGACGCATTGCCGAACTACTGTAGTCCCGTCGCTCCGCCGGCGGGACATCTTGTCGGCGGAGCGACAAGACTACAGTAAAGTCGCCAGCGATTGCGTCAGTTCCCCCCTCCGCGCGAAGTATCGCATTCGCACCGTCAATGGACTCCCACTGTTTAGCAGCCGAGCAGAATCAGCAATGAGTATCGAACACGACAATGCGACTCGGCCGGTGGTGTCTGCCGTAGCCGTCGCTCCCGCAGCGCGGTTCGCATTCGTGGATGGACTGCGCGGGTTGGCCGCACTGGCGATCGTGGTCTTTCACCTCTGGTGGTACGAACCGGAGCCGTATCCGTTATTGAACTCCGTGCATGGGCTGTTGCACACGGCGTTACTACGGACTCGAGGTGGTGTTCAGGTGTTGCTGGTGATTAGCGGGTTTGTGATCGCATACACGCTCCGCAAGACGTGGGTGACACCGAAAGAAGTGATGTCGTTCTTGGGTCGGCGCGTGGTGCGCTTGGTCCCTGCGTATTGGGTGGCAATCGGGTTCGCTCTGCTGGTGGATGTTGTGTGCCGGAATGTGCTCGACTTGCCATCACTCTGCGACCCCCGGCACTCAGTCGCGCGCGTGGTTGCTCATCTGTTTTTTCTGCAAGAGATACTGGGCTTCAGCACGATCAGCGCGGGAATGTGGACCATCTGCATTGAGATGCAGTTCTATGTGGTGGCGATTCTCGGCTGGGGCATTGCTCAACGGCTGACAACTCGCTCCCAGATCAGTCTTCCACAGCCAGCGACATTCGCACTGCTGGCGGTGTTCGCGTCCACGGCACTGATCGCACTCTGTTACTGGCAACGACTGGAGAGTACGGAAGCGTGGGTCACGCACTACTTGTGGAAATTCTTTCTCGGCATGGTCACGTGGTGGACACTCGATCGAACGGTTCCGTTGTGGGTCTTCGTTTCCGTGGTGGCGATCGGGGCGGGGCATCTGGTGTTTGAACTCACGCTCGATCCGCAGTTCCTGTGGGAGTTTGAAGTCCCGTCGGCGAACGCGGTGGCCCTCGCGACAGCGGTCGCCATTTTCATCGCCGGACGTTGGGATCGACTGCACGCCTGGTTGAATTGGCCGTGGTTGCAGTACCTCAGTCGAATCTCGTACAGCCTGTACCTGATTCATTTCCCGTTTTGCCACCTGCTGACAGTGTTGGCTTGGCGCTGGTGTGGCAGCGCACCGACACCGATTCAGGCGACCAGCATTTTTGGAGCGTCTCTGGTAGCCAGCCTGCTCGCCGCGCACGTCCTGTATGTGTGGGTGGAAGGTCCCAGCATGGCGTGGAGTGCCCGCCTGAAGCTGCGGTCCAACAGCTTTTCAGTCTGACTGCCCGTTGAAAAACGCGGTGGAAACGGCGCAATGAATGGCGAACCACGTTCATTGCAAGCCTGTAGCGGCACCCTACTGCAATGAGACGTTCAGCTAGGTGTCTGTCCGGAAAGTCGAAGGCCATACCTTCCGTAGGGTGGGCACTGCCCACCATCAACGACCGATTGTGGTGGGCAGTGCCCACCCTAC
>JAYVOX010000629.1:0-3958 GCA_043757695.1 Schlesneria sp. | reverse complement strand
TGTACGCGGCGGCAGTGGCGGTCGCGGTGCGCGAGAACAGACTGCCGACCGCCGCACTGAGCAGCATCGCAAACACGGCCGTTGCGACGAGACAGATGACGACGCGCTGTACTTGCAGCTTCATCCCCGGCTCGATGTAAACCATCACCACGTAGCCGGGGAGCGTCGCGCACAGGATCAGTGCCAACGGCACGATCACGCTCAGCAATTTGCCCCACACGATCTGCCAAGTGGAGAGCGTCGTCATCTGGAGCAGTTGCCAGCCACCGCTCTCGACCTCTTGACTGAGCAGCCCCGCTGAGAGACTCGGCGTGATGAGGACGACCAGCGCGACCTGCATCACCACCAAAATGCTGCCGATCGTTTCGACACCCCAATCGAGCGTCCCGGCCGTCGCGGCGTAGGTCAAACCGAGCGAGAGCACCGCACACGTGGCGACCAGTCGCAGCAGCCAATGGAGTCGTCCGAACCGACGGCAGCGAAATTCTTTCACCATCACCGGGTTAGTAAACGAACCGATCCCGTGCGAGCGTCGCTGCGGATCGACCAAGAAAATCAGTCGCCGCGCCGCTTGGACTTGCCACGACTGATCGTCGCTGATGACGCCTGCCGTGCGGGCCTGATCGAAGATCGTGTGGTTCAAACGGGAGACGGTCCACAGCGCGGCGATGGACGAGATCGCGAGTGCTCCGATCATGAACCGACCGAAGACATCGGTCGTCGAAATCAGGCCGCTGCTCCCCACGTCGCCCGTCGAGAGAAGCGACATCAGCGCGGCGAACGGCGACAGCGAACGCAGGTAATTCCCGCCGTCAGCCAAGTAACCCTTCGTCCCCTGAAAGAAGTAGTGCGGCCCGAGCGACAAGACGCTTAGCCCCAACATCGTGCCATAGGTGCCTCGCACGGCGGCGTCGGTCGAGTTCGCGTGACTGCTGATGAGCAACCCGATGGTCAGGTATTCCAACGCCACCACGCACAGCAGCCAATAGACCGAGCAGAGCAACGACAACGACAGGCCGCCCATCGCGTAGCAGGCACTCGCGGCGGGGAGACTCGTCGCCAAGATGATCCCGGCCAGCGCCAGCACCGCGAGCAGTTTGCCAAACAAAATGCGCCACGGCCCGAGCGGCGTGTTGAGTAGCAATGCGAGTGTCCCCTGTTGTTTCTCACGCACGATGTTCGTGGCGGGAAAGACCGGCAGCAGCAACAGCACGATGGCGAGCAGTCCGACTGAGAAGAGCTTGAAGACTTCTTGAGACCTCACGCCCGACAAGGCGACGCGCGCATCGGTCGGCCACCGGACGGCGACGAGCAGCGTGAACAACGCGACCAAGCCGCACTGAAGAAAGACCATCCGCCGCTGTCGCAGCACAGTCCTTAATTCGCGCAATACGAGTGCTCTAAACATGAGTCGCTCCTCCCGCCAACGGGATGGCGGCGGAGGCCGCTTCGGCCGGGCGAGTGAAGGTCATGAACGCCTCTTCGAGATCGGTCTGCACTTCGCGGAACTGCGTCACGCGGAGGCCGGCTTGGATGAGTTGAGTCAGCACGTCACCGAGTTCTTGCTCTGGCTTGGCCGAGCGAAACCGGACGGTCGCTTCCAGGGGAACCTCGATCACTTCAGCATCCGGTTCGAGCGACGCGCGAATGACTTGAGCCGCCGCTGCGACTTGCTCGGATGTCGCGAGGTGTGCTTCCATCGTTCGTCGCTGACTGACCTGTCGCCCGATCTCTTCGACCGTGCCGAAGGCGCGCAGCTTGCCGTGCGTCAGGATCGCGACGCGGTCACAGATGCGGGATAGCTCGGGCAAGATGTGGCTCGTCACGATCAGCGTCTTTCCGAGTCCGGCCAGTCGAATCAGCAGGTCGCGCATCTCAATGCGTGCCTGCGGGTCGAGTCCGTTGACCGGTTCGTCCAAGATCAAGACGCGCGGATCGTGCAGCAGCGTGCGCGCCAGCCCGACGCGCTGCTGCATCCCGTGACTGAGGCTTTCGACGAAGCGATCCTTCATGTACTCGGTCCCGGTGATCTCCATGACTTCGGCAATGCGGGCGATCCGTTCACGACGACGGATGCCGAACGCGGCACCGAAGAAATCGAGGTACTCGCGGACACGCATGTTGTCATAGGCACCGAATTGGTCGGGCATGTAGCCGACCAATCGCTTGATGAGGCGCGAGTCTCGGACACAGTCGGCTCCCGCGATCTGAGCGGTTCCGGCCGTCGGACGAATCAGTCCGACGAGAATCTTGATGGCCGTCGTCTTCCCCGCGCCGTTGGGACCGATCAGTCCGAGAATCTGGCCGGGGTAAAGCTTCAGCGACAAGTCTTCCAGCGCGGTGAACGTCCCATATTTCTTGGAGAGCCGTTCCAAGACCACAACCGGCTGCTCGGCATGGTGGGAGTTGTGCGACGCCCGTGCGTTCAACCCCGGTGATAAAGCTGCCATTCGTGATTCCTCTCAGAGCAGGGTTCAACCAACACGATGTCGGACGTAGAGCGAGTGGGGATGTTCGACTCGATATCTCGCACGCGGGAAATTGATGTGATAGTCAACGGGGACATCGCCACACTTACTGTTGTGTTGTCGCTCCGCCGACAAGAGGTCCCGTCGGCGGAGCGACGGGACTACAGTAGCGCGTGAGATATAAAACCTGTGGCCGCGACCAGCCTGTTGAAATAGTCGCATCATCGCTCCGTTGCCCCGAGGTCTGCGGTGACGGGTGTCGCCCAGAGCTGCAAGCCGAGTGACTCGATGCGCCAGTAGTTGATCTTCGCTCCCGCATCCTTTCTCTCCAGAGCCAGCTCCGCTTGGTTCTGGTCCCCCGCGTTGATGCCCAGCACCAAGTTTCCTTCGTGCGAGATCGCGAGGAGCGCGGGATCGGTGATCTCGAACGTCAGTCGTCCCACGGGATCAATGACGGTTTGCAGCGACTTCGCCGCGCCATCACGTTGAGCCAACAACTCCAACCGTCCGACGGGACCGGTCACTTGAATGACGACTTCGGCGCGAGTCGCCTTCAGCGGCAGCAGCTCACGCGGGATGAGAAATCGCAGCCACGTGGAACTGGGGGCGGCTCGCTCCTGCCATTCGCGCAGTTGGTTGTTCCACATGGCCGAGGGCAGCGTCCCCTCAGGGCTGACGGTGTTGCGATAGGGGAGCCACGGCGAGGGGATCGTGATTTCGCGACCGGCTGGCGGTCGTTCCAACACGAGTGGGATGGCCAGCAACGTCGAGCCGCGCGATTGCAGCCCCTCGCCAAAATCGAAGTCGGCATTCGGACGATCACTCCACGCCAGCAACGTCGGTCGCTCGGGGTAGTCGCTCCGTTGTTTGTTGGAAAGCAGTTTGGCGAGTGTCCGACGGCGACGATCTTGTTCGTCGGCCAAGAGGTCTGCCGCCAGGTACTGCTCCCGGCTGAAGACGTTCTCGGTGCGAACCACGAACGAGCCGTCATCACGGAAATCAACGCCCATGCGGCCCGAGCGCGTGGCGACAACTCCGTCGGCCAAGCGGGGAGTCCCCATGACGCGCCCCGTCAATCCGTCGGCATCGAACGTTCCGCGTGCCTCAATCCGAGGCACGACAGTTTGCGAAAGTTGGAAGGACGCACTGTGCTGTCCGGCTGCTTGAGGCAGGTTCTCCCACTGCCAAGAGTCGATATCGTTCCATACCATGCGCCGCACGAGGGCGTCGAGTCCCGTCATGTCGGGCATCAATCGACCACCCGCCGTGACTCGAATCGGTCGCTGGCTCCCTTCGCGGTGATAGGTCGCCACGACGCCGCGTCGGTGGACATCGTCGGTGCCGGGAATCGGTCGGACAAACTGAATGCTCGCGACCGTGTCGGCAATCGCGTGTCGATTCGATCGCCCCTGTTGCAGCAGCGCGGCACTGAACAGGATGGCCAGCAACGGGCCGATCCAGCCTAGGTGTTCCACCACATCGCGCGTCTG
>JAYVOX010000628.1:0-3959 GCA_043757695.1 Schlesneria sp. | reverse complement strand
AGTAATGACAGCCGATCGGTCCCATTGCTTCCAGCGGCTGTATCCGGGCCGCGACTTCATCGGCCAATGCGGCCAGCCATTCGGGAGGGACATTCATCGGATCGGTTCCAGCGAGAGGGGTATCGGTGAGGGAATACAGTCACCGTAACGGTGATCGCGGTGGTCTGTTGACAGGTCGCGGTCGCAAGTAAAATGCCGGGTTGGGAGCTTCTGCCACCTTGATCACGGTGACTGTGGAAGTTCCCAACTCGAGTCCTTTGCATCCGAATGAACTCGACTGAGTGAAGTAACTGGCTCGCACTGCGTCATCGCGTCAGCGTGTGCAACTTATACAACCGGACCTTGTCTGAGGCCGTCGTGAGTCCATTTCGGCATTGCAGCCAATGCGGCTCGTTCAACTCAGCCAACCGACGCGACCGACATCATCGGCGGGACTGCTGCCTGAGGTTCGAGACGTGCTTCGTGTGAGCCACCTTGAACAGCGGCGCGTTGATTCCGAGTTTCAATTGTGTGACGGGCTGCTGCCGCCACTTGACAACATGCACGCTCAGATTGGCGCTGCCAATCTTTGTCACCACGTTTCAACGCAAACATGTTGTCACATGTTCTCCATCATCTGAATGGCGGCCGGCCCGACCAGTACCACGAAGATGCCGGGGAAAATGAATAGCACCATCGGAAAGAGCATCTGCACGGCGGTCTTCTGAGCCTTCTCTTCGGCCATCTGTCGGCGTTTGACGCGCATCGCTTCGGACTGCACTCGCAGCGCGAGGGCAACCGATGAACCGAAACGTTCGGCCTGAATCAGGATCGCCGCGAGGGCCTTCACATCATCGACGCCGGTTCGGCTACCGAAGTCATGTAGCACGTCGCGGCGAACGCGTCCCATTTGAACCTGCATGTTGCAGAGAGCGATCTCAGAACAGAGTTCCGGATGAACGTCTTCCAACTCTTCGCCGATCCGCCGCAAGCCCGCGTCGAGTCCCAAACCCGCTTCCACGCAGACGACGAGCAGGTCAAGTGCATCAGGCAGCGACAGGAAAATCTTTTGTTTGCGCCCGGAAGCGATGATTTTCAGAACCAGTTCCGGCAGGAAGAACCCGATGCCAGCGGCGATTCCGAGCGACATCAATCCGCCCATGTTTGCGCCGTATTTGAGCATCCCATAACCGCCTCCGGCCAGCGCACCGACACCGAGCATCGCCACTTTGAGGGCCAAATAAAGTTGCCCCGCATTGGCTTGGTTGTAGCCTGCATTGGCGAGTCGAACCGCCAGTTCACTGTGTTCGACATCGGACTTCTTACCGAGAGCTCTCGCCAAGACCGGCGCGACCGACTGCACCGCACGGACAAAACCGCTCTTGGGCTTTCGCCGCTTGTCGCGTGAAGCGGGGTCTCGCAATTCTTCGAGTCTCTCGGTGGCCCGGGACTCTTCCTTCGTGAACGCACTGGCCACCGCCCACACCGCGACGGTGATCGCGCCAAAAATGGCCCACGGCATGACAGTCGATAATTCCATGATGTTTCACTTCCGTTGAGAACCGTCCGACGAGTTCTGCATGGTGGGGGCTGAAGTTTCACCCACCCCACATTGAAAAAGGCGCTGGTCCGAACCGTTCGGCCTCACACCTTGATGTCGATGATTTTCTTGATGACGACGGCTCCGAGGATTTGCAGCACGATGCCGCCCGCGACCATCTTCTTGCCGAAGGGATGCGTGAACAGCAGCATCACGTAATCCGGGTTCAGCTTGTAAACGGCGAGAAACAGCGCGATGGGCAAACCCATCAGTACCGCACCGCTTAGGCGACCTTCACCGGTCAGTGCTTGGATCATTCCAAAAATTTTGAACCGTTCGCGGACGACCTCGCAAATCTTGTCGATGATTTCGGCGAGGTCACCGCCCGTTTGACGTTGGATCGAGACCGCTGTGATGAAGAACTTCAGGTCGAGATTCGGCATCCGCTTCATCATGTTCTTCAACGCCTGCTCGACCGGGATACCGAGGTTCTGTTCCTCGAAGGCCATCTGAAATTCGAGACCGATGGGAGCGGCCATTTCCTCGCTGATCATGTGCATTCCGGAGTTCAAGCTGTGGCCGGAGCGGAGTGCCCGCGCCATGAGCGAGAGTGCATCCGGGAACTGGGCACCGAACTTGGCGAACCGTCGCTTGCGCCGGAAGCTCAGCCACATCGTTGGCAGCACGCCCAGCATCAGGAAGAACACCGGGAGCAACGGAGTCGGCGCGTTGAACACCAGTCCCGCGATTGCTCCCACCGTGCCAGCGGCACAGGAGATCATTAGGAGTGTTTGCAGGTCGATCGGCGAGTCGGCCTGTTCCAAGAACAAGCCCCAACTGCCGAGGTTCTTCGAGTACTTGCCGAACGCCGAGGGTTTGGCCTTGGTCCCGTTGATACGGTCTTGCTTGATCAGGCTGCGCGTCGCCTCGACCTCAGCAGTCTTGTTTCCTGCCAGAGCATCCAGCCGATCTTCGGCGCGAGTCGTCCCCATCTCCTTGACCATCACGTAGACGGCTGAGGCGAGTGCGGCCGCTCCCACGAAGGCGGCCGCCGAAATCATCACGATCGGATCCATGTGATCCACTCCGGTCACGAATTGAGTACGAACGAACTGATCAGACATCCCCTGCTCAAGTGCGAACTACGCCGCTCTCGCAGACTCATTCCTTTTCCAAATCACTTGCCGAGTGGCCGCGCCGCGAACAGGTTCGACGGCAACTTGACGCCCGCACCTTCGAGGCGACTCATGAACTGAGGTCGCACGCCGGTCGCCTCGAAGTGACCGAAGGCGCGATTGTTCTCGTCGATGCCGTCCTGCTTGAACAAGAAGATGTCTTGCATGACGATCTGGTCCTGCTCCATGTTCAAGACTTCGGTGACATAGGTCAGCTTGCGCGGCCCCCCTTGCAGACGCTGCACCTGCACAATGAGATCGACGGCCGCAGCGAACTGTTGACGCAATGCGCGGATCGGCAGTTCCACACCACCCATCGCAATCATCGTTTCGAGTCGCGACATGGCGTCGCGCGGAGTGTTGGCGTGGATGGTCGTCATCGAGCCTTCGTGGCCCGTATTCATGGCTTGCAGCATGTCGAGCGATTCGGGGCCTCGGCACTCACCGATGATGATCCGGTCAGGTCGCATACGCAGGGCGTTCTTCACGAGGTCCGTTGCTGTGACGCGGCCCTTGCCTTCAATGTTCGACGGACGTGTTTCCAGCCGCAGCACGTGGTCCTGTTGCAACTGAAGTTCGGCCGCGTCTTCAATCGTGATGACGCGCTGATCGTTCTGAATGAAGCTCGACAGCGTGTTGAGCAGCGTCGTCTTACCCGAACCGGTACCGCCGCTGATGATGATGTTCAAACGGGCCTTGATCGCGCCTTCGAGCAGCAAAGCCATCTCGGGAGTGAACGCGCCGAACTTCATCAGGTCTTCCAAACCGAGCGGCTTCGATCCGAAACGCCGAATCGTCAGCGAAGGGCCATCGAGAGCCAGCGGCGGAATGATCGCGTTCACGCGGGAACCATCTTCGAGACGAGCATCGACCATCGGCGACGTTTCATCGCACCGACGACCGATGCGCGAGACGATGCGGTCGAGAATTTGCATCAGGTGCGCGTTGTCGCGGAACGTCACTTCCGACCGCTGAATGCGACCGTTCTTTTCGATGAAAACGTTCTTCGGCCCGTTGATCATGATGTCGGCCACGCCCTGCTCCTTGAGCAGAATCTCCAGCGGGCCGTAGCCAAACGTGTCGTCCAGAACCTCTTCAATCAGTCGCTCACGCTCCGAACGGTTGAGCGCGGGATTTTCCGTGTCGCACAGATGTTCGACGACCAAGCGAATCTCACGACGCAGCGTGTCGCCCTGCATGTCGCCTAGGCGTGAGAGATCGAGCTTCTCGACCAACTTGCCGTGAATGAGTCGCTTCAGACTTTC
>JAYVOX010000627.1:0-3960 GCA_043757695.1 Schlesneria sp. | reverse complement strand
GCCGTGTGCCGTAAGGCCACGGGTTTCCTGCGGCGATTAAGAACCCGCAGCCTGACGGCGTGCGGCTCGCCTGGCCCTCAAATCAAGCCGCGCGAAGTTTATGATCGTGTGCGGGCGCTGTTCGCCGGGCGACTTTAACCGCGACTCAGCGAGCGACCTGCCCCGATTCAACTCGTCTAGCCACGTTTGCGGAGGTCTGCTAGGGTCTCGGCTCACTTCGAGGTTGCCTCGCCTACCTTCTGTTGGCCATGTCTCAACATCCTCTCTTCCAGCGGTCCTTCATCGTGATTTGTGCCGTTCTCCTTTCGAGATGGCTGCGACGGTATTGCGCCGGGGGGGTTGATCGTTGGTTCTATTCGACCAAGTCCGCTCACCGCTTGTGGCTGCCAGGGCTGATTGGATTGTCATTGGCACTGGCGGGCTGCTCGACGATTCAGGAACGGATGGCTCGCCGCTCCGAAAAATGTAGTTCTTTGTGCGATCAGGCGCGAACGGCTCAAGAGCAAGGCTGGCCGGATCAGGCGGAGCTACTCTTGAACGAGGCGATCAACTTCCGCTCGAAGGATTTGGGAACGCGGCGTCAATTGGCGGAGGCGTTGTGGCGTGGCGGCAGACACGAAGAGGCATTGGCCGAGCTGGCGACTCTGATTCAGCTTCATCCCCGCGACGCAAAGTTGCGGTCTCAGCAGGCAAAAATGCTGTTCGAGCACAAGCATCTCGCAGCGGCGGCACTCGCGGCAAATCAGGCGATCCGCCTCGACCCCCATTCGATCGATGCGCTGTTCGTCAAGGCACGCACCGATGCCGTGCAAGGCGATTTTGAAGCGGCCGTGGAGTCGTACATCTTGCTGACTCAGCTTGCGCCGGATCGCACGGATGCCAAGTTGGAGTTGGCCGAAGTTCACATTCGGCGCGGACATCCAGACCAAGCGTGTCCGCTGTTGCGCGACGCGACTCAACAGCCGCAGACTTCTCACGAACAACGTGCCGCTGCCGAATGGCGTCTGGGCTTGGGATACGCCGCCGCCGAACGATGGGCCGATGCTTCCGCAACACTGGGGCGAGCGATCGAACACCGCGAAGCCTCCGACCGAGACTGGGAGTGCCTGGCAGCGGCACGAGCATTCGCGGGAGAAGAGATCGGCGGCGTTCAAGCGATGGCACGAATGGCCTCGGCCACCCGTCCGGCCACAGAGCCGAAGAGCCTGTGGACCGAATTACGAAATCAACTGGCCGAGCGAGATCTGTCCACACTTCAACGCGGCGATTCGTCAATCAGTCCGCTCGTTCGTGGCGGAGTGATCCCGGCCGATTTTAGTCGCACCGCCAGCGTCAACGACGGTCATGCACCGAGCGTGCCACGTTAAGTCGCCGGCAGCGCGAATGTGCTGCTTGTCAGACGACTTCCGCGACGACAGGGTTGCCGAGGACGCCGACATCTTCGATCTCGACTTCCATGCGATCGCCCGCCTTGATGTAGACCGGTGGCTTGCGTGCGGCACCAACTCCGGGTGGCGTCCCCGTGAAAATGAGATCGCCCGGTTGCAGTGTGAACAACTGCGAGAGGTGCGAGATCAACTCTTCCACGCTGAAGATCAGCTCGCGCGTGGAGGAAGCCTGCATAACTTCGCCGTTCAGCTTCAGGCCGATTTTGAGATTGCTCGGATCGACTTCATCGGCGGTGACGAGGTACGGGCCGGTCGGTGCGAACGTGTCGGGAGTTTTGCCCATCAGCCATTGACCACCCGGCCGGCCCTTCTGCCAGTCTCGCGCCGACACATCGTTGCCGACCGTATATCCGGCGACATGCTGCATCGCGTTCGCCTGCGGAATCCGCTTACCACTCTTGCCGATGATGACGACCAGTTCCGCCTCGTAATCGACTTCATGAGCGACGGCGGGCAGTACGACTGCGTCTTCGGGACCGACGACCGCTTGCGGGAACTTGTTGAAAACGACCGGCTCGGTTGGGATCGGGGAGTTCGTTTCGATGGCGTGATCGCGATAGTTGAGGCCGATGCAGATCACCTTGCCCGGCTCGGGGATTGGAGCGAGCAGCCGTCCCGTGACGAACGGTCCCTTCACCATTCCCATCGCCAAAGCATTGGCGGCCGCCATCAAACCTTGATCGGTCGCCAAGATCGCCTTCAACGTGGCGGGAAGCTTCGAATCGACTTCGCACAGGTCAATGAAGCGCCCATTCAGTGCGACACCGATGACTCGCGGACCATGTTCCGTTTGCAAAGTTCCCAGACGCATGACTTGTCTCCCGTTGTAATTGTTATCGAGTTGAGGTTTTCAGAAGTTGATCGCACGGCCGGAGCACGGATCAAACAGGGCCAGCCACGACATCAGGCCGCAATGGTTGTTGACCAACGGCGGGCCTCGGTTGGGGGCGGATTCTAATGACGGGTTGAGACAATCAACAGCGCCGCACTCGATCCGTGTGATTGGTCACTGGTCATTGGGGGAAGAGGCTGAGTTGTCACCGGGGGGCCTCACTCAAATGGCACTTGTTTTAGGGCAACCGAACACATCAGCCGGAACGCGCTAGCGTCCGGTTCTCGTAGTACTCAGCAAACCGGACGCTAGCGCGTTCCGGCTAATTTCTAAAACAAGTGCCATCGGGCCACACTCTCCAGCCGTCTCGATACGGTCCTCGCAGAAGCGTGTTGCCTGTGCCAGAAAGACGAATTCCTCGCCACCTTGGTATGCCGCGAAGTCGGTCGCTATACTCCCGCCCGACTCAGGATGCCGAATTTCGGGGACCGGGCTTTGTCCGTATCGAGAAGAGACAGCGTTACATGCCTAAAGAAGAGGCCATTGAAGTCGAGGGGGACGTGGTCGAAGCCCTTGCCAACACACAATTTCGCGTGAAGTTGAAGAACGGCCACACGGTGATGGCACACGTCGCCGGCAAGATGCGCAAGCACTTTATTCGTATCGTGCCTGGAGATCATGTTCTGGTGGAAGTGTCGCCCTACGATCTGAATCGTGGCCGCATCGTATTCCGCGAACGTTGAGAGCGTGTGTTGCGCACCGCGCGAGCCTTGAGTCCTGCGTGTCGTGCCTCATGCCAACTTGGAACAACTTCTCTGACGTGCGACTCTGGGGTGCCCCGTTCATGTCGAGTGCCGCTTCCCGTGATGCTTCGCCATCGACACCGCTGCCGTTTGTGAAGCTCTTCACCGATGGAGCCTGTCGAGGCAATCCTGGTCCCGGCGGTTGGGGCTGCATCCTGCGGCATCCGGCATCGGGAGCGGAGAAGGAACTCTCCGGCGGCATTGCGATGACGACCAACAATCAGATGGAGTTGCAAGCAGTCATCTCGGGGTTGGAAGCACTGAAGTCGCCTTCCGAAGTCGAGGTCGTGACGGACAGCAAGTACGTCGCGCAAGGCTGCGCCGAATGGATGGCTGGTTGGAAACGGAATGGCTGGCGTCGGAAAGAAGGCACGTCGTGGAAGCCGGTCAAAAACGTCGAGTACTGGCAGAAGCTCGATGAACTGCTGACCAAGCACCGCGTCCGATTCACTCACGTGCGCGGGCATATGGGGCATCCCGAGAACGAACGCTGCGATGTGTTGGCCGTGGCGGCAGCACTGGCAGCCACATAGCCCGTCGAAGTGGATGTGTGGCACACAAACGTCGCCCTCCTTGGAAAGTCATCAAGATCATGTCGTCGTTACCCATCATCGGCTCCTTTGAGCCGGACACTTCCTCGCCACTGTCAGCTCCCGTCGCGGAGGGCTACTGCAAGGGGACCTATGCGTTCGTGACGCTGGGCTGTCCGAAGAACCTTGTTGATAGTGAGAAGATGCTGGGCATCTTGGCTCTCGATGGTTATGCCCTCGTGTCGGAAGCGGACGGCGCGGACTTCGTGATCGTCAACACGTGCGGCTTCATCGAGAGTTCGCGTGCGGAGTCGAAGGCCGTCATTCGTGAGATGCTCGATTTGAAG
>JAYVOX010000626.1:0-3961 GCA_043757695.1 Schlesneria sp. | reverse complement strand
CCTACCGTTCTGGTTCAACGATTTCGGAGCCTACAAGGCCCTCGATGTGGTAGCGGCTCATCAGCCGGTGCATTCCTGACGGGAATTTGAATTTGCGGAGCCAAAAATCGGAGATGTACTGTCATGATCTCAGCAACCAAGCGCGAGGCATTGGATGTTCTCGCCGAACTGTGCGAACTTTCTCCCGACGTGCGGTTGGGTCAGTTGATGGCACATCTCGGCTTTCTCGGGCAGGACCAAACCGATCGATCTCTTTGGGACATCGACGACGAGCAACTGCTCGCCGTGTTGTATCGCCACAGGGATGAGTTGGTGTCACGGACACCAGACCCGGCCAACCAGTCGCATCAATTGACCGGATCGGCGTGACGTTTGCGAACGGTCGGCATCGGATGCCGGACATAGGACAGTTTCACGAAACCCCGGGGCTTCGTCCAAAGCGACTCCAGCCCCGGCCACCCTGCCGATCACTCGTGAAACGGGCACACGGCGAAGCGTGATGAACAAGGCAGTTCATCGTCAGGCACAGCCTGACCTACCGGACTGCGGGCGAAATTCAGGGACAATTGATCGGACGACACGACGGCAGTAGCTTATCGTATTAAGGTCTGCCGCAATTCGGACGTCAAACAAAAGTGGGGCGGTGATCGCAGTCATGAGTTTTGAAACGCAATGCCCGAAATGCGGGTCAAAGTCTCGATTCAGAGGCAACGCTGCTGGAAAGCGAGCAAAATGTTCCACGTGTTCCCATGTGTATCGCGTGCCTAACGAGTTGCGACTCGAATCAAACGCCGAAAGCCCGGTATCCGGCGCGATGCGGGATAACGCTCTGCTCATGGAAACCGAGAGCAAGGATGTCACGCAAACAGGTCGATCATCACAGGAATATCGACTACCACCGCGTGTTCTCCCAACCACGATCAGCGCCTTCAAGTCGATACCCTGCGGCTGTGCATTATTTCTTCTGAGCATCGGATGCTTCATTGCTGCATGGTACTTATGGTCCACGACAGTCGTTGGATGTATTGCCGCTGGATTCATCGCCGTCTTGTTCTTCTCGCTTGCAGGGCATGTCTACCCTGAGTTCGAGACTCACTCCACACACAACGAACCCCCGCCATCGCGGCCTCGTGAGTCGTCACCACGTCCACGTGAGTCCAAGACTCACTCCACATGCAATGAACCCGAGTTGCATGAACGCGAGGCGGTGAATGAACCTCCGTCAGAGAGTTGGCCGGGATTTGTGTATGTCAAAGTTTCTGAAGATGGTCGCGTGACTGTGAACATTCAGAACTTGGCTGAGGCTCGCTTAGCATTGCAGGAACTTCGACTCCTGAAGAAATACCTAGCGCTTACCAAACGACAAATCAAAGAACAGCAAAAGGCAATTCGCGCTGAATACACCGATGGAGTTCGGCGCCGAGGTTCCAAGTTCATTGGTGGCGGCGGCATTGGACGCTTTATTCGTGTCGTACAAACCGGCTTGCGCGACAACACTCGATATCAACTTGCTGAGGCATTGGCACCATTCGACAAACAAGTGCAGAAGATCGAGATGATTCAAGTAGAAGTAGACCGAGTAGTCATCCAAGTTGAGGCGGCTGTGATCCAGTATGGGTAAATGTCACGCTTAGTGACGCGGTCACAAGAGGTTGAGAAGACGACGTGGCGCATCTTCTTCAACCTTTGGCTCTCGTTCCCAAGCTCCGGTTTGGGAACGCTCGGATTTGAAGCTCCAGCTTCGTGGAAATTGAATTCGCGGCCGAGGGGTTGTTGTCTCGAACCTTGTGACTCGCCAAGCTGGAGCTTGGTGGTGGGCGTTCCCAAGCTGGAGCTTGGGAACGAGGGTGGAGACTGATCGAGGCTGATAGTGAGACTGCTGGCGGGGCAGCGCGGCGAAGAATGCGGAGTGATATGATGTTGCCGATTCCCGTTTCCTTTCCATCCGATCACGAACGTCTGCGGCGGGCGATTGATGCCGACCGGGCGTTGAGTTTTCGTGAACGGATTCAGGAGCTCGACGGCCTGTGGAATGCGGTGGACCTGTTTGCATCGACTGCGGAACAACTCCCCGCGCGGGATCGCCTGCGTCGGCAACGTGAAGAAGAAAGCCACAGGTGTTTTCGTGAGTTCATCCAACGCCAACTCGTCAACCACCCGGCCGATGGCCGAGCGGCTGACTGAAGCCGTGTCGTCGCTGGCCGATCTGTTTCAGCAGCAGCACGTCGCGTATGCGTTGATTGGCGGGCTGAGTGTCGCCTTTCGCGGACACCTGCTCTCTTGCTCTCGTTCCCAAGCTCCGGCTTGGGAACGCTTGGCTTTGAAGCTCCAGCTTCGCGGGTGGTGAATTCGCGGCCGAGGGATTGTTGTCTCGAACCTTGTGACTCGCCAAGCTGGAGCTTGGAGGGAGCCGTTCCCAAGCTGGAGCTTGGGAACGAGACTACGGCCGAACGAGTCTGAAAGCTGGAGCTTGGGAACGAGGTTGATTGCGAGACTGAGAGGACGAGTTGGAATCGCTGCGTGAGGCCGGGTTGTTGGATGAATTGTTGATGGCGATTCAGTGCGGGGACGTGGCGCGGCAGGATGCGTTGCTGGGGCAGGCTCCTTGGATGCGCGAATTGGTGGGGTGTTTGAGTGCCCTCGATCGGTTGGTTCCTGCGCCGAATGGCGTTGAGTTGGAGCCGGACGGATTGTGCGAAACGGGCAACTTCATTCCGAACGACGCGTTCGTTCCGACTGTCTTGGGGAGCGAGATGCCCGCGTCTGAGATCACTTCGCGACCGATGCCCGGCGCGAAGTTGTTTGGCAAGTATGAGCTGTTGGGTGAGGTCGGGCGCGGGGGGATGGGGATCGTCTACAAAGCGCGGCAGCGCGATCTGAATCGAGTCGTCGCACTCAAGATGATCCTCGCCAGTGAGTGGGCCTCGGCGGAAGAAGTGCGACGTTTTCAAGCTGAGGCCCGCGCGACGGCTCGGCTGCGGCACAGAAACATCGTCGCGATTCATGAAATTGGCGAGGAATCGGGGCGTCACTTTTTCGCGATGGATTTCGTCGAGGGGGAGAGCCTGTCGGCGATTGTCCGGCGCGGGCCACTCGCGCCCGAGCAGGCGGCGCGATGGATGGTCTCCATCGCGCAGGCCGTTCACCATCTGCACGAACAGGGGATCGTGCATCGCGACCTGAAGCCGTCCAACGTGGTGATCGATGCCGCCGGTGAGCCGATCGTGATGGACTTCGGCCTCGCCAAAGTGTTTGACTCGGAACACGCGGCGACTCGCAGTGGCGCGATCCTCGGCACGCCGAGCTACATGTCGCCCGAACAGGCGGCGGGACGGAACTCGCTGATCTCGGCCCGCAGCGATGTCTACAGTTTGGGAGCGGTGTTGTACGAGTTGCTCTCGGGGCGGCCGCCGTTTCGTGAAGCCACGCCGCTCGACACACTGGTCCAAGTGATCGAAGGGGAGCCGACACTACTGCGTCAGTTGAGGAGCACGATCCCGCGCGAACTGGAGCTGATTTGCTTCCGCTGTTTGGAGAAGAACCCGGCGCGGCGCTATGCGAGCGCGGCGGAGTTGGCGGCGGACCTGACTCGGTTTTTGAAGGGGGAGTCGATTGAGGCTCATCGCGGCGGCTGGTCGCACGCGATCCAACGTGGGGTGCGGAGGCAACCGAGTTTGGCTGTGCATCTGGCGGCGATCTCAAGTGCGCTGGTCGTTGTGCAGGCGAGATACTGGCTGGTGGAGACCGATGCGGTCGTTCACACGCTGGTGATGTTCTTACTCGGAGTGTGGTGGCTGGCGTCGGTGGTCTGGCAGCAGCTTCTGAATCACGGCCGGCACGCGACCGTCTCGCGCGTTGGCACGATCCTGGCCGACGTTACGTTGTTGACGGCGGCTTTGGTCGTGTCGGGATGGACCAACGGGACGTTGTTGGTTGTCTATCCACTGTTGGTGGTTGCGTC
>JAYVOX010000625.1:0-14984 GCA_043757695.1 Schlesneria sp. | reverse complement strand
AGCATCTCGCAACGGAGTGGATGCCGGGCCTCACAGTTAAGGAGAGCGATGATGAGAAAGTTTGTTGCGAGTTGCCTGTTGGGATTGGCCGCGCTGGCCACGGTGTCGAATGCGGCCGAACTCCGGCTCGCGCGTCCGATCAGTCAGTTGGGACGCACCCCGACTCTGCTGACCCAAGTCGATCTGCCGATGCCCGCCCCGCTGAACCCTGTTCCCGAAGTTCAGTACAGTGGCCCGATCGGTCAGATGCCCGTGATGCACGAGTCAGTCGAGCTGTACCAAAACGTGAAGTACCGCCAGGAACGGAAGGCCGCACCTTGTGCCAAGCCGATCATCGTCCAAGTTCCCGATCCCTGCGCTTCCAAGAACTCCTGCTGCCCGACGCCCTGTGTCAACGTCCAAATCTGTGCTCCCGAATGCGGTTGCCCGACCGTAAAAGTGACCCGCTGCGGTAACAAAGTTCGCTACGACTATGGCAAGTACGCCATCGACATCGTCTCAGCCCACGGTCGCGTTGTGGTGGACTACGATCGCTGAACAACCGCTTGAGATTCGACTCAGATCATCTGAATCGACACCAACAGACTTGAGACCGGCCCCGCGTTCCTGAACGCGGGGCCGGTTTCGTTTTGCCACTGCCGTGAGGCAGGCTTGTCATCCGCACGAGACAGAACCAACGGGTGGCAGGGGCGCTCCTCGTTTCGAGGAAGCCCCTGATCGGTGGCTTCACAACTCGGGGGCTTCCGCAGAGCCGGAACGCTCCCGCCGCCGACCTAGCGTTCACTCGGTTATCCGCAGTCCGGTACCGCAAATCTATTGCCCGACGCTCAGCTACGGGAGGGGCACTTGAGTGGGGTGCATCAGGTAGCTGACAAGGTCGCGCGTTTCGGCGTCGGTCAACGGTTGGAGTTGGCCTTCTGGCATCAGTGAGACTGGCGAGGCTTGCAGTTCGTCGATGTCGGTCAGGGCGAGGGTCAGGCGGTCCTTCGCCGTTTGAATTGTCAGCGTGCGGTCAGTCTTTCCGCTGACGATGCCGTTCATCACGCGACCGTCGTTCAGGACGACGACGCTCATGCGATAGGCGGCTCCCACGACGGCGCTCGGATCGACGAGGTTGTCCACGACGTAGTCGAGGTTGTGGCGGCCAGCCGCGGTCAGATCGGGGCCAATCGTGCTGCCGTGTCCGTAGAGACGGTGGCAGTTCGCGCAGAGTTTGTTGAAGACCACTCGACCACCCGCGTCGTAGGCGACCGTGGTGAACCCGCAGCGCGCGTCGCGGACCTTCAAAGAATCCTGATCCCTTGGATCTGTCCAGATTAGCTCTACCGGACGGATTGCCGCCAATAACCTCGCTCGGTAGCGCCGGAAGTATCACTGTCGAATCAGAACAGCGGGTAGATGAGCGGTGCGACGGCTGAGGTACCGAGCGTGACCAAACATACGAGAAGTCCCATCGCCACCAAGATCGGAAGTAACCACCACTTCTTGTTTTCGTTGAGGTATTGCAAAAACTCTCGGACGATTCCCGGCGAGGGCTGCGCAGCTTGCTGAGCGAAGTTCTGCGAAGTGGTCGGTGTTGGCTCGCTCATCAGCGTCTCTCCACGAAAGGCATGTTTCACCCGGTCGCCCGGGCGATGGCACACCTTCAAAACTGTCGGAAATATCGGGCCGGATCAGACGGTTGATTGCGTTCGTTCCAATAGGTTGTGGCCGTGGGGTTTTGTCGAAGTTGTAATGAATCGCGCCCGCAGATTCGCAGGATCAGGCCAATCGGTGTCACGACGCCATAGTAGACCAGTGCGAGTACCAAATGCGATAGCACCCAACCGATGGGGAACGTCAGCAGCATCCAGACGACATAGACCGGGCGAACGGCTTGCGGTGAGTACAGCCCGATGATCGCGCCGAGACCCGACGCAGCCAGCAGGCAGGCTGTAAAAGTGGTCCAGCCCGTGCCGCGAGACGCCATCCAGATCAGCTGCGCGGCCAAGACAAACTGCGCGACAGCGAAGAGACGCAGGTCGCGAGACGACGAACGCCAGTTGAGTTCAACGAGTGCCACGGTTTAGTCCAGAGAGAACTGTTTCAGGTAACCATCGACCTGATCGGGGGAAAGTTTTGGCTGACGTTGCTTCTCCAATACGAAATGCTCCAACACCAGTACGTCGATGTCCGTGGACAGAAAGCAGCGATAGGCTTCCTCGGGTCGGCAGACAATCGGCTCGCCCCGCACGTTGAAACTGGTGTTGATGAGGATCGGGCAGCCCGTGAGCGACTCAAATGCCTTCAATAATTGATGGAAACGTCCATGTCGCCGGGCGTCGATCGTTTGGATTCGCGCGGAGCCATCGACGTGCGTGACCGCAGGGAGCGTCGAGCGAGGCACCTGGAGTTTGTCGAGACCTTCCAACTGTTGCTGCTCGGCGGTCAACGTCGTTCGATGTTCTGAACGGACCGGGGCCACGAGCAGCATGTAGGGGCTGTCTTCGCCTTGGTGCGTCTCGAAATACTCACCGACCCGATCTCGCAGCACAGCGGGAGCGAAGGGGCGAAAGGACTCGCGGAACTTGATCTTCAAATTCATGGCCGACTGCATCGTCGGATTGCGCGCGTCGCCGAGAATGCTGCGCGCGCCGAGTGCTCGCGGACCAAACTCCATGCGTCCTTGAAACCAGCCGACGACCTGGCCTGTGGCCAGGGCCTCGGCCACGCGGCGGCAGAGGGCATTGTCGTCAGGCAGCTTTTCGTACGAAGCCTGCACGCGGTCGAGCGACTGCTGAATCTCGTCCTCCTCGTAAGCGGGTCCAAGCCAGCTCCCCTGTTGGCTGTCGGGCTGTTGCGGCACCCGCTCGTTGTCGAGCAATTGATGCCATGTGAAGAGTGCGGCTCCCAAAGCGCCACCAGCGTCTCCTGCGGCTGGCTGAATCCAGATCGACTCGAACGGCCCTTCGCGCACGAGGCGTCCGTTAGCGACACAGTTCAGCGCGACGCCACCCGCCAGACACAATCGCTTCTGTCCGGAGTGTCGATGCACCTGCCTCGCCATCCGCATCAGGATGTCCTCGGTCACGACCTGGACCGATGCCGCCAAGTCCATTTCACGTTCGGTCAATGGACTTTCCGGTCGCCGGGGTGGACCACCGAACAGCCGCTCGAACCGGCGAGAGAACATGGTCAGGCCCGCGCAGTAGTTGAAGTACTGCATGTTCAGCCGGAACGAGCCGTCCGGCTTGAGGTCGAGCAGGTGTTCGCGAATCTGGTCCGCGAATCTGGGTTTCCCATACGGTGCGAGGCCCATCAGCTTGTACTCGCCCGAGTTCACCTTGAAGCCACAGAACGAAGTAAAGGCCGAATACAGCATCCCCGGCGAATGAGGAAATCGAAGTTCGTGCGTCAGCCGGATCTTGTTTCCCTGTCCGATTCCCAACGTGGCGGTCGCCCACTCGCCCACGCCATCTACGGTCAGAATTGCGGCCTCTTCAAACGGCGACGGAAAGAAGGCACTCGCGGCGTGCGACTCGTGATGCTCTGGAAAGACGATCTGCTTCCGGAACCGGCCGTCCAGCCCATTCCGAATCTCGCGCCGCAGAAACAGCTTCTGTTTGAGCCACACCGGCAACGCAGCCAGAAACGATCCAAATCCTCGCGGCGCGTAAGCCAGATACGTTTCCAACAGCCGATCAAACTTGAGCAGCGGCTTCTCGTAGAAGCAAACATAGTCGAGTTGCCCCGCGTCCAGCTTCGCCTGGCGCAGACAGTACTGTACGGCGTGCAACGGAAAGCTCGCATCATGCTTGATACGCGAGAATCGCTCCTCCTGCGCAGCGGCCACGATGCGGCCATCAACAACCAACGCCGCCGCCGAATCGTGATAGAAGGCAGAGAGGCCGAGTACGGATGTCATTGGACAAAGCGTCTTTCACCGAGGTTGCTGGTGACCTGCGAAGCCGGATTCGTGACCTTAGAATGTGTCATTGTCTGTCACGTAGGTAGAACTGTTTGATGTGCGTGGCTATGGCGTTGGCCATGAGGATGTCGCCAGCATCCTCCACATGGCAACAGTCGTCTTTGTAGATCCGCTCGGGATGTTCGGAGAAGACCCGTGTCAAATCGGTGAACGCAACGCCGGCCTTGGCCAAATCGTCGGACTTCGACTGCATGAGCGGATAGCACTGCATCACGGGAACGCGGAAAGGACTCTCCTCGCTCACCGCGATCGACGCTTCCACAGGGCCGATGGGTTTCGTATTGGCGACGTACTGGTTGGGTTGCAGGAAGTGGAAATACTGGATGCCGTTCGCCGCACACAAGCGATGAAGCTGGATGGATGACCGTGCCCAGATGTCCACGCAGTGCTGGTAAAGCTGCTCGTCGGACTCGAAGTGTTCGGGTGGACCAGACGCGCAGTAGGAGAGTTCCTTTATGCTCTTGGCCGAGATGGCAATGATTTGTCGCTGGATTGCCAGATCGTTGTGCGCGTTCATCGACGCCCAGACGAGCATGGCCGTCGGTGAGTAGCGAATCGGAATCGCATCAAAGAACCGCGCCGTGTCGGACTGTCGATGTCGCAGATAGGCGACATAGCCCACCATCCGGCTGACCTCCATGCTGCCCGAGACAGCAACCATCTCTCCCCATTTCCGGGGATAGGCTGCGGACACGCCGAACGAGACGTTGTCCATCTTCGGCAGAGCCGACTCGTTGACTCCATCGAGGTTGATGATGATGTCGAACTCGGCCCCGAGCGTCAGCAAATAGTTGATTGTCATGAGCTGTTGGGGCTGCTTGTATCCACCAACGGCCAGCCGCACGAACTTAAATGATCGACCGGAAAACTGCGGGAGTTCCGCAAGCTGTTTTTCAAGAACACTGGTGGCATTCTTGGCCAGTTGCATGGCCACCGACCCCCCCACGATCCCCACGATGACACGATCCTGGGACCGTCTGTGAATTGGTGGGCCGCTATCGACGAAACCGAACTCGGTGGTGTGCAACTCGCCGTCAACGGTCGGCTGACTCGCATCGTCCTTGGGTTGCAGGACCATTCCAATGTACGGATGAATCATCACCGGTCGACCATCCTCGCCGGGCGGCTTGATGGGATCGCGACCTGCCACGCCATGACGACGAACAAACAACTGGCCGTATTCTCCGTGAACCATGACAACGACGATCAGGGACGCCATTTCGATGAACACACCCACGCCGAGCGCGATGAGAATGCCGAAGAGAGTCCGCTTGCGCCACGACAATCTCGACCGGGATGCACTAGGCACAGTCATGATTTACTCTCGCCCTTCTGACCGCCGTTTTGTTTGCCCATCCGTCAAGAGTATCAGGGGGAAGCAGAGGCTGCAGTCGTAATAGCGCACAAATTCACGGCTCATGGGAAGCTGCTACCAGAGAGTCGGCTACCTCTATAATTTCTGCAACTACGTCCGCTGGCCTAATCCGGTGACACCGGAAGCCTTCACCGTCGGCGTGTTGGGACCGGCACTGCAAACTCCCGATGCCGTGGCGACGATTCGCGAACTCAATGGTCAGTCCGTGGCGAACCGAACGATCGTGTTGCGGGAATTCGCCACCGTCGAAAAGTACCAACCGAGGCAAATCAAAGGGTCGAGACTCTTTGAATGTTCCTTGGCGCTCGCGCGAGCGGAGAGGGCAACCCAGATTACTAATGGACTGGTTGTGGTCCTTGGCGCGACGTGCAGTTCGGCGATTGGCCGCATTTGAGAGTGCCCGCGACCAGCGCCACTTCGCAGTGAGGGCCCGCGTCGAACATCTGAGAATCACGCTGCGGCGGCTGCCTTCAACTCACCCAAGCTGAACTTGCCCAAGCTGAACTTGATCGGGCGGCTCCGGAAGTTCATCAAGAGTTGAAATAGGCCACGTTCTGACGAAACGTGGCTACTCCCAAAAGTCATCCATGATCGTCGCGCATAGGGATCGTCGATCAGGAGTCCTACTTCCCTTTGACCTGTGTGATGTAGATCAGGTACGCGAGCGGAGCACCGATCAGAATACCCGAGAACGGAACCATCTCTGGCAGGCCGATCTTCTTGTAAATGAAGTCGTACAGGACGAAGGTGTCGAGCAGCACGAAGCCGATGATGGCCCAACAGACTCCCAAGATACCGAGCTGCTTTTTCTGAGCCAGCTCTTCGTCGGACAGTGCCACCTTGGGCTTGTTCGATTTGGGAGACGAGGACGATTTACTGCCCTTCACCGGCTCGGCCACTTCCTTGCGCAATCCGGCCGCGTAGTACTTGGCAATTCCCTGATTGATGGCCAGCGGCGTCGCCAGCACCGGACGGATCGGCAGGTTGAACCTCAACCGAATCTCATCTTCGAGTTCCGAGTCCGGTTCTTCCGAACAGGCCACCAGCACGCCGCCGTTGTCGATGAACAGCGGCAGGCACGAGTGGCGGCGAACCAATGCGCGGGGAACCTGATCGAGGATCGAGTCATCCGGCAACATGTCGGCCAGATCGACGAACGGCCTGCCGATCTCTTGAGCCAACGCCCGCGCGGCAACATCCGGTTCAACGAGCTTCAGTTGGACGAGCGTGTCGCGCACGGACAGCCCTGTTCGCTCGGAGTGCGATTTGACTTCCTTCACTTGGTCGGCCGAGAGGAGGCCCTGATCCTGCAAATAGGCGGTCAGCGGTCGCCGTCCCGTCGTCGCATCGCGGTCGTCGATCTCACGACCGTGACTGCGGTCGTAGTCGAGCTTCAACTCGGTGTCGGTCAGGCAGAGCATTGCCTTGGCCAACTCGTTGAGCAGAGTCTGCGACTCATTCGAGTACTGGCCGGTCGCATACTTGCGGACGTGCCCATTCAGCTTCTTGTAGTTCTTGCGAACCTTGTCGGGATCGTCCTCGAACTGCGGCAGTCGCAGCAGTTGATAATGATCGGGCGGACGCGGGCCTGCGGGGATTCCGAGCCATTCCTTGTAGACATCAATCGCCAAGGGAGAAGCCTCCTGATTGCGGGTGCGGAGCCAAGAACGACCAGCGCGACTCTTGTCCCCTCGCCCCCGTCTGCGGGGAGAGGGCTAGGGCGAGGGGGCATTCGGCGGTGAATGACGTTCCCGAGTCTTCGCGCGAATCGAGCATGAAATCGAGTATGAAGAGGAGACTTTCCGCCGGCCGTGACGGCGTGGTCGGGAGACTCACGTCGAACTGGCCAGCGTGCAGAACTCAACCGACTTACTCGACTTGGTAGTTCTTGGCCAGTTCTTCAAAGTCGCCGACCCCTTGCTCCGACAGACCCGAGTCACGGACGATCTCGGTTGTCGAAACACGATTACTTGCCAGCTCTTTCGCAGCCGCATGAATGCGTCCGTTCGCGTCGTAGCTGTACGTGATTTCGACCGGTGAACCGGCCGGGAGATTGGCGGGAAGATCCAAGATGCGGAAGTCGCCGATCTGTGTGCAGGCGTCCGGATCTGAGGCATCACCCTCAAGGATGTAAACGTGGATCGACTTCTGATTGGCCGTGTTCGTCACAAACCGCTGACTTACGTTGAACGGAATCTGTGAGTTCTTCGGGATCATGATGTGGTTGATCTTCTTGGTCTTGTCCGTCGGACTCGACACTTTGACTCCCAGCGAGTGGGAGTTGACATCACTGGTCTTCACCGATTTCAACCGATTCGTGACGAGGGCGCTCAGTCCCGCGACACCTCGGTTCTCACGGGCTTCCAGAATGGCTGCGTGAATCGCCGCCCCTTGAGCCACGGCTTCCTCGGGCCGGAGCAGTGACAAGTCGCGGAGCGGCTGACGATGGCAGACTTCGGCCAACATGATTTCCACGGCGGGCATGTAGGTTGAGCCTCCGACGAGGACCACTTCTTGCAGTGTCCCCATCTCGACACCCGCCTGTTGCAGCACCAGTTCGGTCGTGTCGCGCGTCCGTTGCAACAAGTCCGATGTCATCCGCTCAAAGTCCTTGCGCGTAAATTGCAGCGACAGCGTCTTGCCTCGGAAGTAGACGGTCAGCGGGACTTGGGTCTTCGTGCTCAGTGCTCGTTTGGCGTCTTCGCAGTTGGCGCTGAAGTCGCGCATCGCCTCTGCGTCTTGGCGCGGGTCTTCTGAAAACTTGCGTGCGAACTGTTCGGCGACGTGATCGGTGATCCGCTTCGTCCAGTCGATACCACCCAGCATCACGTCACCATCGGTCGCGAGGACGCGGAACTGTGTCGGCGTGTAGCGGACGACGGTCACGTCGAACGTGCCGCCGCCGAGATCGTAAACTAGGATCGTCTTGGCTTCCTGCTTGAGATCACTGCGACCGAGTTCGCCCTTCATCCAGGCGTAAGCCAACGTCGCGGCCGTCGGTTCGTTGATGATGTCCACGACATTCAAGCCGGCGATGCGACCGGCGTCCTGAGTCGCCTTCCGACGCACATCGTTGAAGTAGTACGGCACCGTGATGACCGCGTTGGCAATCGGACCGATGGCCTTCTCAGCGTCCTGCTTCATCTTCTTGAGGATCAGCGCCGAGATGAACTCGGGGGACAGCTTCTTGTTCTGGTAAACGACGAAGTAATCTTTGTTCCCCATCTGCCGCTTGACTGCCTCCACGATGTGGTCGGCCGCCTCTTGCGAGCTGCGTTCAAACGTCGGTCCCACCACGACCTGACCGTCATCGCCGAGCAACACCACCGAAGGGGTGATGTTCCGTCCATCCGCATTCAGCAGTGAAGTCGGTTGCCCGTCTGGGCTGAGCCTCGCAATCGACGAGTACGTGGTTCCCAAATCGATACCGACAGTCTGACCGTCCAAAAATTTCATTGCGCAGCCTGTTTCCCAGAGTCCGAGAAGGAAGTGATCGGTTGCTACCGTCGATCGGCCGCGCAACCGCCAAGAGGTGAGGTCCAGAGCGGCGGTATTCTGCCCGCGTGCCAGCTCGGAAATCAAGCGCGCTGGCCGTTTCCCCAGAGCGATACCTCGCGTCGTGGGAATTGACCCGTCAGGAGGTCTCGTCGGCGGAGCGACGAGACAACCGTCGTCCCGTCGCTCCGCCGACGGGACAGTGAAGTTGGGCATCGATCCAACCGGTCACGCTCCACCGCGCGAGCTAAATCCTGCGCCGCTCGCTACGAACCGGCACATCAATAACTGTCACGTTTTGGTGAGCCGGGTGCCGTGAGGCCAATGGCACTAGCTTTAGAAACCCGCAGCGCGAGCAAGGGTGTGTGATCCGCTTAACAGGCGAACTCCCTTGCTGACGCAGCGGGTTACTTATCTAAAGCAATTGCCCTTGGCCGTGAGGCCCCGGACTTTTCGGCGAAGAATCCGGAGCCTCACGGCACCCGGCTCACCGTGATCATCGGATTGATGCCGCCAGTTGTTGATGCGCCGCTCGCTAACTCGCGATCATCCATGTGCGAGGGTGTTGGCGAGGGACTGGATTTGATTTCAGCAGGCTCTGAAGGAGGAGCGGATTCAATCGCGAAGCGATTCGATTCCGAGCAGCTTCACGGCGCTGTCGGCACGCTGATCGAGATGCCGGATGGGAGCGGAGGCCGGGCGCGGTTGTCGCGCCATCGTGGTCTTCCCTCGTAAGACAACTGGGCGTATTGAACTGGCCCGCCAACCACTGACATCCGCCTGTCGGTCACTCAACTCCATCGGTTGCTGAGCGTCTCGCGCGAATGTCGTCGTGACGGTCATCGCACCGGTGGAAATCAGACTGGTCAGCAGGAGCTGTCGCAATATCACAGTGGAAACGGATTTCATGATCGAGCGTCCTGTTCCAAAATTTGTGAAGACCAAGCGCGGGAACTGCGAACCGAGTTGATCATTTTCAGGAGCCTCGCAAATTCTGCCGAAGCGGCCTCACGCGAAATAGAATCGGATCGAAATGAATTGCCACAGCAGGCAATTCTCTCTCGAAACGGCACGGAACCTCAGATCGGGCGTCGTGACCCGCTTCTCCGGAAAACTTGATGATCGAGAGCGCGAAGTGGTTCTGCCGCATGTCCCCCGCTCAGCGAGAGTCCGCAGCACAAAACGCAAGAGATCGTGTCAACGAACGTCTTTATGAGCGGCCTGCGCGATGCTGCCAGCGTACTCGGAAATCTGCCGCATCACGGCGTCGATGTTGGTAGGGGCCGCGTTGGTCGCGAGTGCTTCGAGGTGACGCACGATTGCGGAACCAACAATCACGCCGTCGGCCAGTCCGCGCAGTTGATCGACCTGCTCGGGGCGACTGATCCCGAAGCCGACGGCCAGCGGGAGCGAAGTTTGGCTGCGCAGTGACTTCAACATGTCGGCCAGTTGCGGAGCCAACTCGGCCCGCGCTCCGGTCGTTCCCGCGACGGCGATGCAGTAGACGAAGCCGGTGGCGTTTTTGAGAATCCGCGCGGCGCGATCGACCGGCGTTGTCGGAGCGACCAGTTGAATGAGGTCCATCTCGTGGCGCATGACCAGCGCCGCGAACTCACCCGCTTCGTCACCGGGTAAATCGGGAACGATTAGCCCCGAGAAGCCTGCCTCGCGCGCCTGCCTCACGAACGATTCGGTTCCCGTTCGGAAGATGATCGCGTACGAAACCATCGCGACCAGCGGACAACTCACCGTCGAACTGACTGCCGCGACACCGCTGAAAATGTCCTTCAGCTTCAGATGCTTGTTGAGTGCCCGGGTGTACGAGCTTTGGATCACCGGCCCGTCGGCAATGGGGTCGCTGTACGGAAAGCCGACTTCGATCAGGTCCGCTCCCGCCGCAGCCAGTTCGCGAATCAACCGACCGGTCGTTGGCATGTCGGGATCGCCCGCCGCGAGGAACGGCATGAAGGCGAGTTGCCCTTGCACTGTGCGTTGAGCAAACGCTTGGGCGATGCAGGAGACTGGAGTCACTGGTCAGGCTTTCTGGGAAGGGAATCGAGGAGTGCGTGAAACTGGGCCGTCTCTACAGAACCTGTCCGGTGAGTTGTGCCACTTCGTTCACGTCCTTGTCACCACGTCCCGACAGGCAGACCACGATGACTTCGTCCGGCTTGCGTCGTCGCGCCTGATCCATCGCATAGGCGATCGCGTGAGAACTCTCCAACGCGGGAAGAATTCCTTCCAAGCGTGCCACCTTGCCGACGGTCTCCAAGGCTTGCTGATCGCGAATCTTGACGTACTTCACGCGGCCGGTGTCGTGCCAATAGCTGTGTTCCGGCCCGACACCGGGATAGTCGAGTCCGGCCGAAATCGAGTGGACATCCATCGTCTGACCGTCCTCATCTTGCAACACGTAGCTGTAGCTGCCGTGCAAGACGCCCTTCGTTCCAAAGCTGAGTGTACTGGCGTGGTCACCGGCCTTGTCACCGCGTCCCCCGGCCTCGACACCGGTTAGTTCCACGCCGATGTCATCGACAAACGGATGGAACATGCCAGCCGAGTTGGAACCGCCTCCCACACACGCCACGACTTCATCAGGCAACCGACCGATTGTCTCCAGACATTGCTGTCGAGCTTCGCGACCGATTACCGCCTGAAAGTCACGCACGATCATCGGAAACGGGTGCGGACCGACGACCGAGCCAATGATGTAGTGCGTGTTCTCGACGGAAGCCATCCAGTCACGCATGGCCTCGTTGATGGCATCGCGCAGCGTTCGCGAGCCACTCGTCACCGGACGCACTTCCGCACCCATCGTCCGCATGATGAAGACGTTCAACTTCTGGCGACGAATGTCCTCTTCACCCATATAGACGACGCACGGCAACCCGAACCGAGCACAGGCCGTCGCGGTGGCCACGCCGTGTTGGCCGGCTCCCGTTTCGGCGATCACGCGCGTCTTGCCCATCCGTAGGGTCAGCAGGGTCTGACCAATCGTGTTGTTGATTTTGTGAGCGCCCGTGTGGTTGAGGTCTTCTCGCTTGAAAAAGATGCGGGCACCGCCGCATTCCTCAGTCAACCGTTCCGCAAAGTAGAGTGGGTTCGGTCGACCGACAAAGGTCCGCAGCATCTCGTTCAACCGACGATTGAACTCCGGGTCTTGCATCGCGCTCTGGTAAGCGACCGTCAGTTCTTCGAGAGCGTGCATCAGCGTCTCGGGGACAAACCTGCGCCCGAACTCCCCAAACCGTCCCTCGGCATCGGGGACTTGAGAAGTGGCACGATTTTCAGAAGGGGCATTCGGCATGGATTCGCTCGGTGGGAGGCACGACCATTTCGGGAAGTCATTCGCGGGGCGGGATTATTGGTCACGGCGAACCAATGTTCAACTCGCCTGAGCGAATCACCTCGGGCCGCGCGGAGTATATCCCTCGCACGGCCACAACTGAGACGTTTTAAGGTTTCCTGCGGAGATCAAGAACCCGCAGCCTGACGGCATGCGGCTCGCCTGTGTCTCATCTTTGGCCGCGTGAGGTAAAACGCATCAATCCAAAGTGGCCGACCACTACGGCCTAACACGCCGCTCGAGTTGCTCGGCGGGGTACTTCAGTTCGACCTCAGCCACCTTGTCGTGTTCGACGCGAACGACCAGATCCTTGTTGAGGTATCCGCATCGCTCGTGCCAGACGGTGAAGTGATGTTCGCCCGCCGTGAGGTCTCGAATCTCGAAGCGGCCGTCGGCGTCGGTGATCGCCGCGAAGGGATGATCAAGGGCGAGCAGGTACGCCTTTTGCCACCCATGGATGTTGGACTTCACTTCAGTGGGAAGTGTCTCTGAGATGGTGAACGGCTTGTCGATCAAACGCGGCAAGTCGCGATCAACCATCAAGTGGAATAGGTTGGAACGGATCGGTGCGGACCTAAAATCTTGAGCTTCGTGTTTCATGTTGTTCAACCGCAACGATTGACCGACTCGCAACAGCGACATGCGGGGTTGAAAGCGATGGTCGGCGGCGCGGAGTTCGATCGGTTCACTTGGCGGATCGGTCGGCTTCCAACCGGCGGGAGCCTTCTTCAAATAGATCGCCACGTTCGCGAGACCGCCATCCTTGCTGATGACCAACGAGTCATCGGGAATCTCGACTGCAACCGCCGCCTTCTCGCGCTCGGCATTCTTCCGCTCGTCCTCGTCGTTGCGAGGATTGACCAGCATCAACCCCACCTTCACCTTCAGCGGCGGCACGTCCGGGATCGCCCCGTCGATCAGCACGCGGCCTCGCACGGAGACGGCGTGTTCGTGCTTGGGTGCCACTGGCGAGGGGCTTCGCTCGCCAGTGCTTCTTTCCGTGCGACTCGAAGAGACAGGCGGCGACAGAACCGATTTCGGCATTCCATCGAAGTTCCCTGGAACTGCGAAACGCCCCTGCTCTTGAGGGGCACCCGGTGGAGACAACTGCAATTCCATGCTGCCAGCGCGCAGCACTGTCGGCGTTTTCTCACTCACCCCGTAGACCTCATTTGGGGCGGCAACCGTGGCCGACTTCATGGCGTCTTTCCAGAAGATTCCGGCACTCTTGAGTACGAGTGTGAGTTGAGTGGCGATCAATTCGGTATCGCCGTGCCGGGCGTGAAAGTCGTTTCGTTTGTCATCGGCAAGCGGGGTCATTGGACCTGTCGCCCAGGCGTTCCAAGGGGCCGCCTGTTGAACAGGCTCAATCAAAAGCTGGTAAACGCCCCACGTCGGCAGATTCTGCAATTGGAATCGCCCATGATTGTCGGTGACTGCGACTGCAACGGAGCAAGGATTCGGATCGACCGCATTCACAACCGAAACCGTGAAGCCATGCAGCAGGTTTCCTCGCTCATCCTTGAGTGTGCCACTGAGCATCGCCGCCGGAACCATCTCAAAGTCGATCACACGCGGCTGATTCGGAAGAATCAGATCGGCTTTGGTCAGTCCCTCCCAGCCGACGAGTTGCTCCACTTTTTCGTGGGCGATCAGCAGGCGGTTTACTCGCGGAGCGTTACGTTCAAATCGGCCAAAAGACTGAACGGTGATGGTGGCCAATTCCAAACCGCTGTCGGTGGTCGGAGCAAAATCGAGTTCATATTTGCCATCGCGATCCGTCCACGCTTCGTCGATCACCACGGATGACTCGCGACCCGCACGAGCCATCACTCGCACAGAATGAGGGATACCGCTGACACGTCCCGAGACTCTCCACGGTTTCGGCGGCTTGCCACCTCGTGCCGCCACCTTCTCAATTCTCCGAATCTCAACCCACTCGCTGACATGAACCGTGTCTCCCTCAAGACGGAAGTTAAGACCGAGCGGCTCCAACAACAGCGTCAATGCGGCGCGGCAGGTCATTGCATCATCTTGGCGAGCCAAAATCAGTTTCGCTCCCGCAGAGAGTTGAGGCGAACCCGCTTCACGCTGAATCGCATCCACCAGTTCCGCTGAGTTGAAGGTGATTCGAGCCTCCAAATTGATGCCACTCTTCTGAATGGTCGGCCGGTCATAGCTCAGCTTGAGTGCCGCCTGTGTTGTGATGTCAGCCAACAGCTCTGACAGCGGTATCTTGTCCGCGCTGATAACCACGATCTTCTCCAGAAAATCGGCTCTCTTCGACGCAGGAGCAGTCGTTTGAGCTTCCGCGTCTTTCGCCGACAAGCGGCTTTGCTCACCCGTGATTTCATCCGTTTGAACCCCATTCACGGACAGCGGGAGGTGATCGACGGCGGGGATCGGTGAGTGCTGGTTCAGTACCGTTTGTGGCACGCTCGGCAACGGCTCGTCCGCCGCCGTGAGCATCGTCATTGAGACGGCAATCGAACTGAGGATCGTCACGGCTAACACGATGGCGGCGGCGAGTGACCCTCCGCGCGAGTCGTCGGGCGAGCCAAGCTTGAGAACGTGGCGGACGCGTTCGAGCAGCGCGTGCTTTGGCCCGCCCATCGAGACCGCCAGCGTGTGACGTGTGGACGCGAGGCTCATGCGGCCGATGTGTTCGAGTGTCTCGGCATAGCGCACGTCATCGCGAGTCGTCGCCACCGCCAGTTCGTCGCAGCACAACTCGCGCTCTTGTCGCAATCGTCCCGACAACCACCAGACCGCCGGGTGATAGAAGAGGAGCGTCTCGACGA
>JAYVOX010000624.1:0-3965 GCA_043757695.1 Schlesneria sp. | reverse complement strand
TCCCGCTTTGCGCAAGCCACCAAATGTTGTCGCCACGCTTCATGGGCTTCTTCAACGCAAGAAACGTCCGACTACCCGGCTCAAGTTGACACACGACCGGTCGATTGGAGTTGGAGCTTTAATCGAATGTGGCGTTGAGACCGGATCGCCAGCGATCACAGGATCGCGAGCGGGTTGCGGCGTTCTTCCAGTGTGCCGCGGGTGACACCGACTCGGTTGGCGGCGTTGAGTTGTTTCCAGACCTCTTTGCCACGGACGCGGCCTGCAAGCAGCGAGACGTATTGATTGAGAACCCGTCGGATGTCGGCGGGGCGTTCGTCGAGGAACTCGATGCGGAAGTCTTGCACGCCTCGTTCGAGCAGACTCGCGACGACTTCGGCTCCGCTCTGCGGGACGGCGTTGAACAGCGTGTTGCGGCAACCGACATCGGCGTGCAGCGGATGTTCGCTCCCGACGCGATCGCGAAGCTGAACGAGGTGCGTGTCGCACGGGCGGCCGCAGTTGTGCTTGTTCGTCCCCGGCGAAAGGACCGCACAGAAGACGCAGTGCTCCATGTGAAACATCGGCATGTGCTGGTGGACGACGACCTCGAGCCATTGCGGCGGAACAGCATCGACCAACCCGAGCAACTGATCGCGGTTCAGGTCATACGACGCGGTGACTCGTTCGGCCCGCTGTTCAATCAGGAACTGAGCGGTCAGTTCGTTGGTGCAGTTCAGTGAGTAATCGGCCACGAACGGCACGCCCTCATCGGCATAGAACCGCATCCCCGCCAGATTGCGTGCGAGCATTCCGTCGGCTCCATGCTTGAGCAGTGCCCGAAACAAACCGGCCTCATCCGGCTTCTGAATGCGCGGAGTGGCGAGATAGATCGGCAACCCCGCTTCGTGAGCGATGACCACGGCCTCGCGGTACTCGCGGATGTCGTTGAAGTCGGCGTAGAGGAGGGGTTGAGGGTTGAGGGTGGAAGGTTGAGTGGCAGAGGGAGACGAAGTTGTGGCATCGCTTCTTGTCCCCTCGCCCCCGTCTTCGGGGGAGAGGGTTAGGGTGAGGGGGCCAATCGTACGAGAGACTTCACGCAGTTGTTCGAGCGTGCGGCAGAGGACGTGCAGTTGCGGGGCCCGTCTTGTTCCCTCCCCTCGGCGGGGAGGGTTAGGGAGGGGGGCGGATTCGGTGCGACCGCCTGCTGATACGGAGTGGATCGCGGCGGGAGTTTCTTCGCGATTGAACGGCGTGCGTTGATCTTCCCCTCTCCCCGGCCCTCCCCGCCGAGGGGAGGGAAGAAGAGTGTCTCTCATCGTCGCAAGAGCATCGCCCTTAAACAGCCGTCGCTCGCGTGGCCGCTGGGTTGCCTCATCCAGTCGCGTGACGAGTTCCTGCCGCAACTTGGACAGCACGCTGAGCGGAACCATTGGTCCGCCGATGATCTCAGCTTCGAGTTGCCTCAATTCATAGACCGTGTTGCCGAGTCGAGAGAGTTGCTCGCGCAGGAACTCGACCGTGATCGCGTGCTTCTTGGCGACTGGCAAAGGTTCGAGAGAAGACACACTGACGGAGGCGCCATCCTCCAATTGAGCTTCCAACTTCAGCGGTTCACCGGCGACGCAGCGGACTTTCAAATCGAGCGGCCTCTTGCGGAGTGGGTCGGGGCCGGTGAAAGTCTTTCGCAGGCGGGCCGTCAGTTTCGGGTCATCCGTCTTCCAAATCGTGAGGCCCGGTTCGAGGCGACCGAAGTCGATCGCTCCGCGTTGGAACTCGAGTTCGGCCACGCCCGAGTCGGCTCGTTCGAGCGATCGGCTCCGTTGAACGATGCCATAGACGCGGCCTCCCTGTTCGGCGTTGGCTTCGCGATCGCCCTCGAAGACGATGCCGTCGCCGCGCGCGATCGGGCCCGCGAGACGCACTTCCACCGAGGCATCGAACACGCGCACGATCTCGCCGAGCAACACGCCTCGCTTCGAGGAACTGATCGCCGGGACCAGCATCTTGTGATCGTCGCCGTTCAGCCAACCGGGGCTGAAACCGCGCGAGAACGACAGTTCCATTTCGCGGACTTCATCGCGAGTGAACTCGACCGGCTCGCCCTTCACCGCCGCATCAATCGCCGTGCGGTAGTGCTTCGTGATGTTGGCGACGTATTCGGGCGTCTTCAGTCGGCCTTCGATCTTGAACGACGAAACGCCCGCCGCGATCAGGTCCGTCGTCAGGTCATACGCCGCCAAATCCTGCGGACTGAGCAAATACTTCTGTGCCCCGAGGTCCACGTCCTCACCGTCACAGATCAGGTCATACGGCAGCCGACACGCCTGCGCACACTGACCGCGATTGGCGCTGCGTCCGCCGAGCGACTCGCTTGTCAGGCATTGCCCCGAGTACGCGACGCACAGCGCGCCGTGTACGAACGCCTCCAACGAAACGTTCGTCGATTGCCGCAGCTTGGCGATCTCACGAATCGACAATTCGCGCGGCAGCACGACCCGCTCGATCCCCAGTTCCTCGGCCACGCGAATGCACTCGGCACTTGTGAGCGTCATCTGCGTCGAAGCGTGAATCGGCAGGTCGGGGCAAATCGCGCGGATCAGCCTCACCAGCCCGAGGTCTTGGACCAGCACGGCATCGACACCCGCGACCGCGATGCGCCGGACCAACTCGTGCAACTCGGGCAGTTCGTCGGTGAAGGCCAGCGTGTTGAGAGTCACGTACCCCTTCACACCGCGATGGTGCAGAAAGGCCATCACCTCAGCCAATTCATCCGCCGCCACATTGGTCGCCCGAGCACGCGCGTTGAACCCGCAGTTCAAGCCAAAGTAAACGGCATCCGCCCCATTCTCGACCGCCGCCCGTAGGCACTCACGATCTCCGGCAGGAGCAAGCAGTTCAGGACGAGGGAGCGATGGAGAAGTCATGTGGAAGCGGCTCGTAAACGGCGTTGGATTATCTTGTCGAACCGAGTATAGCCGCGAGTTCCTCGCGATGCGTTGGTTGCCCACTTGGAGTGGTCGTCATAGCCTGTGCCGACTCATTTGGGAGAGATTGTGATGCTTGTTCGGCCTTGTCTGTCGTGCTTGTTCGTCATTTGTCTGACTTCTTCGCTCCATGCGGAACTCGTCCGCTTCGAGATCACTCAGCGGGAGCTGTTCGCGGGCGGGCATTCGTTTGGCGAGGTCGGGCCTTACGAGAAGCTCGTGGGGCGGGCGTACTTCGCGCTCGATCCGAATCTGCGGCAGAACGAAGTTGTCGTGGACCTCAAACTCGCGCCAAGGAATTCCGCCGGGAAGGTGGAGTTCTGGGCGGACCTCTGCATTCTCACGCCCGCCGATCCGGCCAAGGGTCGCGGCGCGTTGCTGTACGACGTGAACAATCGAGGCAACAAGCTCGCGCTCGGCATGTTCAACTACGGCGGCAACAACAACCCGACGACGTTGGAACACGCGGGCGACGGGTTCCTGATGCGGCACGGATTCACCGTGGTCTGGAGTGGTTGGGATGGCGAGCTGCTGCCGGGCGGTGACCGACTGAGGCTCACCGCGCCGCTGGCTCGTAACGGTGACAAGCCGATCACGGGAACAGTCCGCTGCGAGTTCATCGGCTCGAAGGGCATGACGCGATCGGTCGTGAACTGGGCCAATCACGGATCGTATCGACCGACGGCGAAGGGGATCGAGACGGCGACGCTCACGCTGCGCGAGCGACCCGGTGCGGTGCGAGTCATGGAGCCGCGAGACCAGTGGACGCAGCATGTCACGGACGTGTCGAGCGACTCGCCCACGCAGTTGCCGAACGTGGAGGTCGAGATGCCCGGCGGGATGAAGGCTGGCTACATCTACGAGTTGATCTACGAGGCGTCCGATCCGCTCGTCATGGGCGTTGGCTTCGCCTCATTGCGCGACCTGATTGCCGCGATCAAGGCTGGCTCGGGGGACGGCAACCCGCTGACGAAAAACGGCCAACCGATCATTCGTCGC
>JAYVOX010000623.1:0-3967 GCA_043757695.1 Schlesneria sp. | reverse complement strand
GGGATCCAATCGCTCCCTACAGTGATCGCGTTTGCCAACGGCCAACCGGTCGATCAGTTTCAGGGGATGCTCACTGAAGAGCAGATTCGGCAGTGGCTTGCTCCGCTGTTGCCGTCGCCCGCGCAAATCCTCGCGCGGGAAGCGGCCGCACTTGTTGAGACCGATCCTCAAGCGGCCGAGGTCAAATACCGTGAGGCGCTCGCGCTGGTTCCCGATCAAGACGTGTTGAAAATTTGCTTGGCGAGCGTGCTGCTCAAGCAAGGCCGGTTTGACGAATGCAGCTCGATGATCGCGGCACTCGAACAGCGTGGCTTCCTCGAACCGGATGCCGAACGAATCAAGTCGGAACTCGAAGTGCGCGTCGCCGCCGCTGAGAGTGGTGGTGTCGACGAAGCTCGCAAAGCGGCCGAGGCCGATCCCACGAACCTCGTGCTGCAAGTCCGAGTCGCCGATGCGCTCGCGGCCTCGGCCCAACATCGCAAGGCGCTCGAACTGTGCCTCGAAGTGGTAATGCAAGATTTCGGCGATGCCCGCACGGCGGCGAAGGAGACGATGGTCAAAATCTTCTCGATGCTCGGCCCCGCGTCAGAACTGACGGGCGAGTTCCGCCGCAAGCTCTCGACCGCGCTGTATTGAGCGTTGAAGACGAAGAGGATGAACCACGAATCAGACGAATCCGCACGAATAAGACAACGGCGAGAAAAGCGGCACCGTGACTCGGCTCACCCATCCAACGGCTCTGTCAGCTTCAAGAACTGAACCATGTTGGAAAAGAGCAACTCGAACGGACGCAAAGCCATGAGTCGCCCTCTGCTTGGTTTTGATTCGTGGGGATTCGTCGGATTCGTGGTCGAACCTCTTCACTCGTGATCGAGCCGTTGGTGTTGAGGAAAGTGGCCGTAATCTTTCCCGAACTCAAGCGAACTTTCCAAATCGGACTGTTATTGCGTCCCTGTCCTGAGTCGTTTCGCAGGTCGCGTTCTTCTGAGCGATCATCGACTCGCCGCTTCAAAACGGTCTGATGCGTTCGTAGAATCGCGGCCACTGCCTGCCAGACTGCATCCCGCCAGATTGCCTTCCATCAGATTGCCTTCCGCCCGAGGACCGATTCACGATGATCTCTCCCGCTCGCTTCGTTGCTGTTGTCGTTGGCTTCGGCCTGTTGAGTTCGCTTCCGGTGACGCGGCTCGAATTGGTTCGATCCGTGTTCGCTCAAGAGGCCGAGGAAGAAGTGAAAGGAGCCGTGCGAGCGATGGCGGTCGTCAACTTCTCGTTTGAGGAAGAGAGCGGTCCCGCGAAGGACTCGGCAGCAGCGGGGACCGTCGCGGACGAAGGGCGATTGGCGGGTGATCCGGTGCGAGTTCCGAGTCCCTTCTGGAATCAGACCGGCAAAAAAGCGATCCAACTCGACGCGGCCAAGTCGCAATGCGTGGAGATCACCGACGGCGCGGATGTCGATGGCGCACAGGCCGTCTCGTTCGGGCTGCTCGTGGTGAATTTGACTGAGCCGACTGATGCGGCCTACCACGGCCTCGTCGCCAAACGGGGGACGGCTGACGGCAAAGCCTCGACCAATTACGGCATCAACTTCGCGATGCAGGGCGACAACTTTCAGGTCTACATCAACGATGGGAGTGGCTTTCGAGTCGTCGGGTACAGCACGAAGGACGCGCTGCCGTATCGCAAGCTCGTCTATCTCACCGCGACGTTCCTCGTCGCCGATGCACCCAAACAAGACGACGACACCGATGAAGACGATGTGCGCATCATGCTCTTCGCCAACGGAGTGCCGCTGACTCCGAAGAGCGTCGCGGCGGGATACATCCAAAAAGATCAGGCTTGGCTGACCAACGTGAACGTGGCCGGGCTGCTCAACTCACTACCGATGACGATCGGTCGGAGCGAACCGGGTCTCGAACACCTGAGCTGTGTGGTCGATGAGTTCTCCCTGTTCGACAAGGCGCTCTCACCACCTCAAGTGAAGAAGCTGTTCCTCGAAGTCGCGGGGAACAACGTGGCGAAGCTGATCGCCGCCGACAAGCCGGTCCCGGCGATCGTGCCGGTCATTGGCAGCCTGTCTCAAGCGGGTATTCAGATCGGTCAAACGACGCAACTCGTCGTGAACGGCACCGATTTGGGACCGGACCCGGCAGCCGTGTTCCCTCTCCCCGGTGTGCAGTTCGCCGTGGCAGAAGGCTCTGCGCCGAATCGACTCGTGTTGAACGTGACCGTTCCGGCCGACACGACGCCCGGCATCTATCCGCTCTGGGTGAAGTCGCAAGCGGGGGTGAGCAAGTCGGTCGCGCTGGCGTTGGATCGACTGCCACAGGTCGCGGTGGAAGGCTCCGCGCCGGACAAGCCCGCCGCGTTACCAGCCGCGTTCTTTGGAAGTCTCTCCGGCGGACAACAGCATCGCGTTTACTTCACAGGAACCAAGGGTCAGCGCGTGGTGGCCGATGTGGAACTCAAGCGACTCGGCTCGGCCGCCAATCCGGTGGTTGAGATCAAGTCACCTGCGGGGACTCCGCTCGCGATCGGTTGGGGACAGAGTTCACTCAAGGGTGACGCGCGTGCCGAGTTCATTCTGCTCGAAGACGGCCTCTATTCGGTGGAGCTGCATGACCTGACATTTGGTGGGCCGGGACAAAGCTCATTCCGATTGAAGGTCGGCGATTTGAAACTGGTCGATGGCGTACTTCCAGCAGCGGCAGTGGCTGGGCCGATGGAAGTCGAGCCGATTGGCAGTGGCTTCGCGCCGGGAACGAAGTTGTCGGGAGTCTTCGCCTCCGCCAGCGAGAGCGCGAGTGGACTGCTTTCACTGCCGGTGGAGTCGGGTGTCGCGAGCGGCATCCCGTCGTTCCCCGTCAGTCACGGGACCGAGATCGTTGAAGCAGCTCGCTCGGCCGACGGTACTCTGCAAACGGTCGATGCCACGTTCGCAGCGGCTCCATTCAAGCCGGTCGCCATCAGTGGTCGCATTGCAGTGAAGCGCGAACGCGATCGGTACTTGCTCAGCGTTACGCCCGGTCAGCGATTGAAATTCACGCTGCAATCGGACTCACTCGGCTCGACGCTGGAAGGAGAGATCGCACTCTTCGCGAACCCGCCCACCAACCCCGTAGCACAGACGAGCGATCAACCGACGATTGGTGATCCAGCGCTCGAATACGCAGTGCCCGCCGGTGTGTCGCAACTCGTCGTGCAAGTGCGCGACCTCTTCGGACGTGGTGACGCGCGCGCGTTCTACCGTCTGTACATCGAACAGGCGGGCCAGCCGACGTTCTCACTCATGCTGAACACGCCGACCGCGAACTTGCCCGAGGACGGGTCGGCGGTCGTCGAGATGCAGATCACTCGCGCGGGCTATGCGGGACCGATCAAGCTGACCGTCGTCGGTGACGCGACGGTCGCGGTCTCTCCCAATGAGATCGCTGCCAACATGCAGGGAAAGGCGTTACTCAGACTGGTGCGAGTCGGCGTCCCAGTGGCCGGAACCGCACCGTTGCTCCGCATCGTTGGCGAGTCGGTCGGCGTTGACCCGGCAATCAAGCGAACCGCGCGGCTGCAATCGGGAGTCGTCGCACCGACATTCACGGACACGATGGCCATCGGCACGATCCGTCCGTCGGGCCTCGGCATCGAACTGCAACAACTCCCCACAGTTCTCTTCCGGGGCGTGAGTCACCCGATCCCGCTGGTCCTCAAACGACAGCCACAGCCGAACGAAGAAGCTCTGCCGGTGAAGCTTTCGCTCGACTCCACCGAGCCAGTGCGCAAGCGTGATCCGAACAATCCCGCAGCGGGCAACTTCCCTCTCGTGGCAGCGGCACCACAGATGGTGATGCCCGACCAACCCGAGCAGGCGACTGTTCGGATCGTCGTTCCGCTGGAATCGGCCGAGCCGGTGATCGACTTCGTGGTGAAGGCGGAAGCAACGCCGCACGCTTACTCGGATCGAGTCCTCGCC
>JAYVOX010000622.1:0-3983 GCA_043757695.1 Schlesneria sp. | reverse complement strand
TTTGAACAGCCCGTCCCGTCGGCGGAGCGACGGGACTACTGTAGTCTCGTCGCTCCGCCGACGAGACCAATCGCGGAGTCATTCTTGGACAGGTCCTTAGTCTTCGGGTAGCCACTTTCGCCAGAACGTGGGAATCCCGCACTCTGGCGAGTGCAGCTACCCCAATTCTTAGGTTTGACGAAGCACCAAGGCGAAGCCAGAACCAAATCCTACGCACCGATCAGTTCGCGGACTTGCACGAGGTCGGTCAACAGCCGATCCGGTTTCAGATGGTGATCTTTCATGTCTTCTGAGTCGGCTTGTAGCCCGAGTTTCTCGGCCGCATAGAGCGCGGTTCTCATGCCGAGCGACTTGGCGATCGCCAGATCGCCTCGAACACGCGAGCTGACGTAGAGGATGTTCTCCGGTTCCAGCCCGAGCTTGTTGAAGCGGTCCATCGCGCGCAGGAACAAGGTTCGCGCGGGCTTCCGAACTCCTTCGAGGTACGAGAACGTGTGCAACGCGGGTTGGAACAAACTATCGACGGCAGCGACCGGACCTTGCTCGCGCAACGCTCGAATGAGTTGCGCCACTGTGAAGGGTTGAGCGTCCGCGAGCAGTGCCTGACGCAAGCCGACTCCCGCCACCGCCGACAGCGCCGCATGGGCATTCGGCGCAGCTTCGACGCCTTGCAGCGCACTGTGAAAGAAGTAGGCGACCTTTTCCGAGAACGCTTCCATGTCGCCGTAGATCGACGTGTCGTACTCGTAGTCCTTCTTGTCGAGCATCCCGATCAGCTTGAGCCACAGCTTGGCCGAGTTCACTTCGACCTTGTCTCCCATCCGACCGGACGAAGCCATCTGCTGCTCCTCCAGCGCGTGGACATACTTCTGCAACATGTACTCCCACGGCTTGCCCGGTTTGCGAGTCATGCTGTTCCACATGTTGAACTCTTGGATTGTCTTGTCGAGAGCGACTTCCATTCGGATCGCTTGAGGATGTTGAAACAGCAAGTCCCCGTCGGCGATCCGCAGCAGTGTCCCGTACACGTTCCACGAAACCGCTTTGATTGCGGTCAATGGCTTGAGATACGGAGTCGCTTTGGCCGGTTCGGATTTCGGAGCGGCAGGCCAGCGCAGTTGTCGTTCCGCCAACCAGTCCGCGTATTCGAGCAGTGTCTTAGCCATGTGTGTCTCCGTCGCACGAGCAGGTCCGTTCCATCGGTCCCGGCGCGCCCTTCAAAGTGCGGTGATCATCGCGGCGGGATCGCTCCCAACCCGCGAGTGATGATATCGACACGGTGATGAGGCAACATCACCACCGTGCGACTCGCTGTTTCCGCTCGACAGCGTGCGTTCCCCGTCTCAAAAAGGCATTGGCCTTGAGGGGGAGGGCGGACACCGAACCTACGTCGTATTAGGCGAGCGGCAGGAATTGTCAGACCGCGATGTAGGATGGGCACTCTTGCCCGACCCGGTTTCTGTCTTCAAGCGGGGACGTGCAAGTGTGCCCATCCTACAGGGACATTTCTTCTTGCCGCTCGCCTTACGGCGTACTGTCACTACGGCGCTGAGTACGCTGTACTCGATGAACGCCAAAATCAGCGGCCCGCGTGGACCGGCAAGGCCGGGGCTCAGTTGACAGCACCTGCCATCGTTCTCATTCCCGCCGTGGACAACAACACACCTCTGCGGGCGGAGAGTCGGGAGGGGAGGCGCTTCGGTCTGGACCCGACGAGTAATGACACGCCAGTAATTGATGCGCCGGTCCTGAGTGCCGTATGGAGTTCACACGCGTTTCCAGAAGCCGAACGACTGATGTCCACCGCTCGGAAAGACTCGCGTGGACGACTTCAATCAGCTCGGCAGCAGTGCCGCGAGATCGGCATGTGGCCGAGCGATCACGTCGGCGAGGATCAGCTTACCGCCGAGTCGTTCCACCGTTTGGCGTCCGACTTCGATGGCGGTCTGCACCGCAGCCACATCGCCACGGATCATGATCGTCACGTAAGCCGCGCCGATCTTTTCTTTGCCAGCCAGCGTCACGTTCGACGACTTGAGCATGTCGTCCGTGGCGTGCAGTGCGGCGACGAGTCCTTGAGTTTCCAACAGTCCGAGGGCTTGAGTCGTGGTCATAACGTTCTCTTTCGGGATGCGCGAATCGTAGACACCGAGTAACGGGCTGAACGCAGGTTTGGAATTGGCCAGTTGGCGAGTCACTTCGAGCGGAGCGGCCATCACGGTGTAGGTCGCCGTGCTGCCCATCTTCAGAGCGAGGGCCATGCCCGCTTCGGCAGCGGCTTGCACGTCGGCCACATTGCCGACGAGTTTGATGCACTGGGCGGCACCGTCCGTGCTCTCGATCCCCAGAATATGAACGTTGGCCACCTTCGAGCAGGCGTCGGCGACGATGAACGACGGCGCAAGGTTGCTCACTTCGAGCAAAGCCAGACTCAACGAGTTGCTCATCGTCTCTCCCTCCGCATCACGCGGACTCATCACACCGCGACTCCACGCCACTTGGCCTGACTCGTACCGAGCCACGTCCCGTTCCGTTATCGGATCGGTCGCTCAAAATCTACCTCAAGCCTCGCGTTTCAGCCGCCCTGCGACGTTGTGAAACGGCAACATTCTCAACAGTCAGACAGATTGCACCAATTGTGACGGGTGAAGCGATCGTTGGCAGCAGTGATCAGTGAGGTCTCGGTCTTAGGACCGGCGCATCAATCACTGGCGCCATCACTCTGATGATCGAGGTGAGCCGGGTGCCGTGAGGCCCCGGATTCTTCGCCGAAAAGTCCGGGGCGTCACGGCATCCGGCTCACCAAACCCCGACAGTTGTTGATGCACTGGTCCTTAGGGTCGCTTGGTTTGCCGGTTCTCATACGCAATGATCCGTTCGCGTTGAAGGCCATGTTTGTTTGAGGAGATCAAGGGAATGAAGTACCTCGTCACAGGGGCAGCCGGGTTCATTGGGATGCACGTCAGCACGGCGTTGCTCGAACGGGGCGACCAGGTTGTCGGGTTGGACAATCTCAATGACTATTACTCGGTCCCGTTTAAGCGAGATCGTCTGGCACAACTCACCGGGCGCAGCGGCTTCCGGTTTGAGGAGGTCGATCTGGCGGATCGCGAGCGGCTGCCGAAGCTGTGCGACGCGGAGCATTTCGATGTCGTCATCAACCTCGGGGCGCAGGCGGGAGTGCGGTACTCGCTGACCAATCCGCACGTCTATGTGGACAGCAACCTCGTCGGGTTCGTGAACGTCCTCGAAGCGTGTCGGCACACCGGCGTGAAGCATCTGGTCTATGCTTCGTCCAGTTCCGTCTACGGGGCCAACACGACGATGCCGTTCTCGATCCATCACAACGTCGATCACCCGGTCAGTCTGTACGCTGCGACGAAGAAGGCCAACGAGTTGATGGCCCACACCTACAGCCATCTCTACCAACTGCCGACGACCGGGTTGCGGTTCTTCACGGTCTACGGCCCGTGGGGCCGGCCCGACATGGCGCTGTGGCTGTTCACGAAGGCGATCCTCGAAGGGAAGCCGATCGATGTCTTCAACAACGGTCTGATGCGGCGGGACTTCACGTACATCGACGACATTGTGCAGGGAGTCATCCGCGTCGCCGATCACCTCCCCGTTGGAAACCCCGCGTGGTCCGGCGAGCATCCCGACCCGGCGACCAGTCGCGCGCCATACCGCATCTACAACATCGGCAACAACTCGCCGGTCGAATTGATGCACCTGATCGAGACGATTGAGCAGGCGCTCGGCAAAACGGCGGTCAAAAACTTTCTGCCGCTCCAACCGGGAGATGTCCTCGCGACGTATGCCGATGTGGACGATCTGACACGCGACGTGGGATTCAAACCGAGTACGCCGATTGAAGTCGGCGTCGAGCGATTCGTGGACTGGTATCGAAGCTATCACAAGGTCTAAGTCATGCGATCTATTCTGGTAACCGGCGGGTCGGGGTTTCTCGGCAGCCATTTGTGCGA
>JAYVOX010000621.1:0-3986 GCA_043757695.1 Schlesneria sp. | reverse complement strand
CCGTCGCGATCGGCTTCGGGCGTGATGAACTTGGCCGACGCGGGAGCCTTCAAGTCGGCGATCGGCTCGGCGGCACTCATGTTGATGGTCGTCCCCTGATGCGACACGGGCAGGAACCCCGCGCTGAAGTTACCCTTGTTGTTGTACGGCAACCCGCGCGCATCGGGCAGCACGACGAACGTCGGCAGGTTGTCCGTCAGACTGCCGAGGCCATAGCTGACCCACGCCCCCAGACACGGAAACCCCGGCAGGATGAAGCCGGTATTCATGAGATAGCTGCCCGGCCCATGCACGTTCGTCCGCGACTGCATCGCCATCAGGAACGCCAGCTCATCGACATGCTTCGCCAGATGAGGCAACTGATCGCTGACCCAGCGCCTGCATTCTCCCTGCTGACGAAACTCGAACGGAGGCTTGAGAACATTCCCCGGCGCACTGGTCGAAGCCTCGACAAGCTGCCCCTCACCGGGATCGAACTTCTGACCGGCCTGTTTGAACAACTCGGGCTTGTAGTCGAACAGGTCCATCTGACTCGCGCCGCCATTCATGAAGAGCTGAATGACCCGCTTGACCTTCGCACGGTGATGCACGCCGCCGTTGAGTTCGGGCTTAGGCTCGTCTGCATACGCGCCCGAGTTGGCGAGGAGTTCGGTCAGGGCAACCGCGCCGAAGCCTGCACCCAGACTCTGAGTGAACTCGCGTCGATTCAATTCGGCACTCATGTTCGTTCTCCGTGGTGCGACATCAATTGACGAACAGGAACTCGTTGGAATTGAGCAACAGGCGGCAGGCGTTGGCGAGGCCGTGCTGACTCGCGTACTCAGACAGATCACGCGACTCTGCCTTCGTTGGAGCGCGGCACAGGATGAGGTGGAAAGCTCGGTCGATTTGCGCGTTGACGACAGCAGCAGTTTGATCGGCTGCCGGCAGTTGGCTGATCGATTGACGGCTGAGAACGTCCTGCTCAATGCGAGCCGCAATGAATTCGCAGTGCTTGGCGATGAAGGCGTCGTTCCAGAGCGCGAGGGCCTGTTGGACGGTGACACTGGTTGTGCGAGCCGGTGTGATCTGATCGCCCGAAGGGCAGTCGAGCGTCTCCATGAACGGGTCGGGGAGCGTGCGGAAGAGGAAGCGGTAAATGCTGCGTCGTCGGCCGAGGTCGCTGCTCGGATCGAACTTTGCATAGTCGATCTTCGGCGTGACGTGAATGCCCGGCAGAAGATCGAACTGCCGATCCGAAGGCCCACCCATCCGCAGGTCGAGCCGCCCTGAGATCATCACAACCGCGTCGCGCACGCATTCGGCATCGAGCCGCGTGCGGTTCATCCGCCAGAGCAAACGGTTGTCGGAATCAATTGCATGTGCATCGGCGGTCTTGTCCCCTCGCCCCGGCCCTGCGGGGAGAGGGTGAGGGTGAGGGGTCTGCTCTTCGTCCTTCCTGTGTTCGATGTCTTCACCACCGACCGGCCCCCTCACCCTAGCCCTCTCCCCCGAAGACGGGGGAGAGGGGACAAGAGATCCACTCACGGACAAAGTTGATGGCGATACCGCAGCGACCTGCCGGTACGCCTCACTCACCACGATCAACCGGTGAAGCCACTTGAGCGACTGACCGCCATCGCGGAACTCGACCGCGAGCCAGTCGAGCAACTCGGGATGCGACGGTGCTTCGCCCATGTGGCCGAAGTCGTTGAGGGTCGGCACGAGTCCTCGCCCAAAATGATGGTGCCAGACACGGTTGACGATTGACCGCCATGTGAGCGAGTTGTTTCGATGCGTGAGCCACTTCGCCAACTCGGCTCGTCGCGCGGACTCGGGTGCTGTGGCCGGGATGTCGAACCGCGCGAGAATTTCTTTCATGACTGAGAGCGATCCCGGAACAGCCACGTCGCGCGGACTGCGGATGTCGCCGCGATGCAGCACATGGACGGCTCGCGGTCCTGGTGGAGGCTGCAACCCGTTGACCGGCTCGAAGTCAGAAGCTGCCGCATAAATCAGTGACGGCTTCGGTAGCGCGGCGAGGTTCTGCTCAATCTCGTGCAACTGTTGGAACGTTGTCAGCGCGAGTCGCTGCGCTTCCGAACGTTGCTCGCGCGGCGTAGTGAGGATGGCGACGATGTTCTCCGGCACGGCATCGAGCTTCACCGGCGGTTTGGCATCCGTCACTGAGAGCCTCATCCGCCCGATGACATGCTGGCGACCGTGAAGTTGCTTGAGGACAACTTTCAACGTCAAAGGCTTTGTCCCCTCTCCCCGGCTTTGCGGGGAGAGGGCTGGGGTGAGGGGGCTTGGCTTTGTCCCCTCGCCCCCGTCTTCGGGGAAGAGGGTTAGGGTGAGGGAGGCTTTCAATTCAAACACCGCCACATGCGACTTCCCCACTTGTGGATGAATGCCCCACGCGGTTGGCTCTGACTTGTCGATCGCCTTCGTGATCTCCCAGCCTTGTTGATCGAAGTCGGCGGTGGCGCGAGCAATCTCCAAGGGCGTGGTGTCCCCCACACGAAATACCTCAAATTCGGACAGGTGCAAGTTGCCGTTGTCCTGCCGACCGGGACCGCGCTGCGGCAGGCTGTCGTCGGTCAGGACTTCGAGCCGGATTGCCGTGACGTTGGCGAGCGGAGACGTGGCCGTGATCGTGGTCGTTTCTTTCTCAGGCCGCGTTCCGCCGGAAAGGATTGAGTTGTCGGGGAGTTTCGTCAGAGTGGCACCGTCGGACGAAAGGAACTCGGTCGGTTCGAGGACTCGCCACACGACCGCATTCGTCGCGAGTTGCTCTTCCCATTCGGTGACGGCTCGTTGTGACTCGGCACTCAACAACGCGACCGCTGTCTCGACGGACGGCTGTTCCAATTCAGCCTTGCGGCGTTGCAGTTCGTTCCGTCGCCGTTGCACAACGGGGTCGGAGTCGTAGCGGCGGTTGGCTCGCTCTACGCCCGCGAAGACCGCCTGCAACGAGTAATAGTCGGCCTGCGAGATCGGGTCGAACTTGTGATCGTGACAGCGGGCACACTGCACGGTCAGGCTGCTCACGTTGTTCACGACGGTGGAGATCATGTCGTCGCGGTCGATGTAACGCGCGATCTGGCGGTCGAGCGTCTCCTCGCGAATGCTGGCGAGCGAACTCTCATCCCACGGCCCGGCCGCAAGGAACCCGAGTGCTGCCGTCGCCGCCGGGTCATCGGGGAAGAGAACATCTCCCGCCACCTGCTCCCGCACGAAGCGGCCATACGGCTTGTCGGCGTTGAGCGACTGAATGAGGTAGTCGCGATAAGGCCAGGCGTTCTCGCGAATGCGGTCCTGATCGTGGCCGTGCGTCTCGGCGAAGTGAGCCGCGTCGAGCCAGTGCCGCGCCCAACGCTCTCCGTAGCGAGGCGACTCCAGCAACTTGTCCACGAGCTTTGCGTAAGCCAGCGGATCGGGATCGGTCACGAACGAAGCGACCTCTTCGGGAGTCGGCGGCAGGCCGATCAAATCAAAATAAACTCGTCGCACGAGTGTTCGGCGATCGGCCTGCGGCGCGGGGCGAAGGCCGACACTGGCGAGCTTCGCGCGAATGAACTTGTCGATCGAGTGCGGCGCGGCAGACGGATCGTTGGTGTTGCTCGCCGCATGTTGAGGCAGCGGTTTGAACGACCACCAGTCCGCCTTGTCCTTGACTTCGCCCGCCACTGCGTCAGGCCACGTGGCTCCCTGATCGATCCACGCACGGAGCAGACCGACCTCGTCCGCTGAGAGCTTCGCACCTTCGGGCGGCATCGTGACATCACCAACACCAGCCACCATCTTTACCAGCGGACTGTCGGCACTTTTTCCCGGAACGATGTTGGGGGCATAGCTCTCGCCCCCCGTGAGCGCCGTCTGACGCACGTCCAGTCGGAACTCGCCCTTCTGTTTCTGGGGGCCATGACAGCGGAAGCAGGATCGCTCAAACAGGGGCCTCACATCGCGAACGAAATCGACTTGCTTGTCGGCTGCGGGAGGCAACG
>JAYVOX010000620.1:0-15081 GCA_043757695.1 Schlesneria sp. | reverse complement strand
ACCTTCATCAGCGGCACGATCATCGGCGTCCACGCCCACGAATGCTTCTCCAGATCGAGGAACGCTCCGTCGGCATGAGCCTGCTCGGCGATGCGTCTTACCGGCGGCACGCCCCGATCAAGCGGCGTCTTCTGCCCGCAGATCAACACCGCACCCAGCGTGTGCGACTTCCCGCCGACCGTGAAAATTTCATATTCGGTGTTCAGCGGATGGATGCCGTGAGTCGCATCGACCGCGATCCACTCGGGCTTCACCGGCCCACTTTGTGAGATGCGGTTTCCCTGCGTGGGGTCGATGTCGGCCGCCGTGACCCAGTGCGACAGCGGCATCGCGACGTTCAGGTCTTCCGCCAGGATCAGATTCGGCGTCTCGGCCAGCGGTCGATGCGAGTGAACATCGCCCGAGTACCAACCGAGCTTCGCCATGTTGGTCCAGCGTTCCACACACGGGTGAAAGACGGTTTCGTTGTCGTCGCCTTTGAACTCGTGCTCGTCCTCGGTTGTCCGGTATTCCTTGCCCCGTTCAATGGTGATCGTGTACTTGCCGGGAGGCACTTTCACGACGAACGGATGGGCCGACAGCGTCACATGCTGTTCGAGGCTCGTTGGTCCCGCCTGCTTCTTGTATTCGATGGCCGTTCCCGCCGGATCATCCGACTTGGGGAAGTACCACTTGCCGTCTGCCGACTTCACCGACATTCGCGCGGCGACTGGCTTGTCGGTTTCACTGTCAATGATCGTCCCGCGCAGCGTGACCGTCGCCTCTTGAGCCGCCGCCACTGAAGTCCATCCGCACAGAGCGAGCAAGAACCAACGAATCGAAGTCTGCATGAGTGTCCTCACCAAGGATGACGAAGTGCTTTGAAGAGTCTCGCGGACGGGCCGTATATACCTCGCGCGGTCACGAGTGAGGCCTTGGCGAGCCGCGCGCCGTAAGGCTGCGGGTTCTTTTTCGTAGTAAGAAACCCTTACGGCACACGGCTCGCTTCAAAACCCTCATTCGTAGCCGCGCGAGGTATAGTACCGACGTAGGCTGGGACCAGCGACGCTCCGGTCGCGCCGGCCCACCTTCATTTTCCCTGCGACATGGTGGGCCGGCGCACGCTGCGCGAGCTGGTCCCACCCTACTGAAGAACCATGACACCAGCCGACCAATCTCAATCCAGCCGCTTCGTTGTGGGACTCGATCTCGGGACGACGAACTCGGCGATGGCCTATGTCGATACGCACGAGTCGCCACGCCGCATCCGGACGTTCGCTATTCCGCAGGTCGTCGCACCGGGACAGATCGAGGCGCGAGACACGCTCCCCTCGTTCCACTATCAACCGGCGAGTGGCGAGTTTCCGGATCAGTCCACCGCGCTGCCGTGGCAATGTCGCCCGCACGCTCCGCCGCTTGTCCCCTTGCCCCCGTCTTCGGGGGAGAGGGCTAGCAACCTGTTGAAAAACGTAGCTTGGACGCCTCGTCCGAGCGAAACTCAACTGGAAACGGACGGACGCGGCGTCCATCCTACAGTTCTTCAACAGGCTGTTCGGGTGAGGGGGTCTTCTGTTCCCGGCCGTGCTGACTCAGAAGCAACCACCTCACTTCAAAGTCTTCCCACTGAAAAAAAATCTCTCGACCTCAACGTCCCCCCTCACCCTAGCCCTCTCCCCCCCAAGGCGGGGGGCGAGGGGACAAGAGAAGCGAACCAAGAACGTGGTAAGGCCGAGCCAAATCTGGGTGGCTACATTACCGGCCATTTCGCGCGCGATCACGGCACGCTCGTTCCCGGTCGGATGATCTCGTCGGCGAAGTCGTGGCTTTGTCACGCGGGGGTCGATCGGACGGCCGACCTCTTGCCGTGGCAAGGGGCGGAGGATGTCGAGCGACTCTCACCTGTCGCCGTCAGCGCGCGGTATCTGCAACATGCGCGAGACGCTTGGAACGCGCAGTTCCCCGAGCATCCGCTGGCCGGGCAGGACTTCGTGCTCACGCTTCCGGCATCGTTCGATGAGGTGGCTCGCGAGTTGACGGTCAAGGCGGCGAAGCAGGCGGGGCTGTCGCGCATCGTGCTTATCGAGGAACCGCAGGCCGCGTTCTATGCCTGGATCGACAAGCACGCCGACAACTGGAGCGACCTCGTCTCTCCCGGCCAGAAAATTCTGGTGTGCGATGTCGGTGGTGGCACGACCGACTTCACACTGATTCGAGTGAAGCGGGCGAGTGACGGCGCGGTCCAGTTTCATCGCGTGGCGGTTGGAGATCACCTGATCCTCGGCGGCGACAACTGCGACCTCGCGCTGGCTCATCACATCGAGAGGCGACTCAAGGGAGACGGGCAGCTCGAACCGAGGCAGTGGAGCGTCCTCGTTCGCAGTTGCCGACAGGTCAAAGAGGTCTTCATGGCCGACGACGCGCCGGACAAATGGACGCTGACTCTCCCCGGCGGCGGCTCGAAGCTGATCGGCGGTGGCCTGCAAGTCCCGGTCACTCGGGATGAGGTCCGCGAGCTGCTTGTGAACGGCTTCTTTCCGCAGGTCGCGCTCGACAAGAAGCCGCTCGCATCGCAATCGGGCTTTCAGGAGTTCGGCCTCCCCTACGCCGCCGATCCCGCCGTGACGACTCATCTGGCCGCGTTTCTGACCGCGCATCGGTTTGTCGCGCTGGAGGAGCACTGTAGTTCGCACTCTCCGAGTGCGGAGCCTCCAGTCCCCTCGCCCTCGTCGGTCTTAGGCGAAACGAAAACAGCGGGGGAGAGGGTTAGGAGGCTGGGGCCGAACAGCGAGAACGCCTTGTCTGACACCAGCGACTCCGCTCTTCCTCCCTCCCCTCGGCGGGGAGGGCCGGGGAGGGGGGAGGATCGCACATCGACTCCCCCCTCAAGCGACTCAGCGAAGGATGCCCCCCTCCCTAACCCTCCCCGCCGAGGGGAGGGAACCAGTGCAAAGAACACGCACGAAAGTAGTCCATCTCATTCTCTCTCCCCGCTGGATTCATCTCCCCAAAGACAGGCGAGGGGCGAGGGGACAGGAAATGCCGCTCACGGAGTGAGCGGCCTACATTCCGATCCTGCTCGGCCCGACATCGTCCTGTTCAACGGTGGCGTCTTCGCGTCGCCGATCTTGCAGCGGCGAGTCGTTGAGTCGCTCGAAGGTTGGTTCCGCAGCGAGACCGATCCGAACTGGACGCCGATCGTGCTGGAGAACGAACGACTCGATCTGGCCGTCGCGCGCGGAGCGGCTTACTACGGCATGGTCCGACGCGGCGAAGGGGTGCGCATCGCGGCGGGTCTCGCGCGGACGTACTACATCGGAGTCGAGGACGAAGGTCCGAGTCCCGCACTCCGCGCCCTCTGCCTTCTTCCCGCTGGCATCGAGCCGGGTCACGAAGTCGATCTGACCTCGCGGCAGTTTCAGTTGCTCGTGTCGCAGCCGATTGAGTTCCCGCTGTACGTCTCCAGCACGCGGCTCACGGACAAGCCGGGCGATCTGGTCGAGATTGAAGCCGAGCAGATCAAAGCGTTGCCGCCGATTCGGACAGTTCTCAAGCAGGGGAAGTCGAAGGAGGCGGGTTCGGTGACGGTCATCCTGCAAGCGAAGCTCACTGAGATCGGAACGCTCGACCTGTGGTGCCGTGAGGTGGACGGCAAGCGTTCGTGGAAGCTGCTGTTCGACGTGAGGTCGGCCACGCAGACGGATGTCGCCGCGCATGAGGCGGTCGGCGAACGACAGGGTGTGTTCGATGAAGAGGTGCTGCGTGCCGCACGCGATGTGATCGCGAAGACTTTCGCAGGCTCATCTCTTGTCTCCTCTCCCCCGTCTTCGGGGGAGAGGGTTAGGGGGTCTTCGGAGTCGAGAGTCGAGAGTCGAGAGACCAGAGCCAGTCGAGCGGACTCCGTTCAGAGTCGATCTGTTGGCCAAGAGCCATCAGACTTCAACGCCCCCCCTCACCCTAGCCCTCTCCCCCCCAAGGCGGGGGGAGAGGGGACAGGCGTGAACCCCGATCAACTGATGAAGCGGCTGGTCGAGACGCTCGGCATGGAGCGGGGCGAGTGGCCGACATCGTTGTTGCGGCAGTTGTGGGAGACGCTGTTGGAGGTTGAGGCGGGACGCCGCGCGAGCCTGCAGCACGAGGCGCGGTGGCTCAACCTGACTGGCTTCGCACTCCGGCCCGGTTACGGTTTGGCGGTCGATGATTGGCGCGTGGCCGAAACGTGGAAACGGCTCGGCGGCAAACTCGCCTTCGACACTCCGGCCAACCGCGCCGAGTTGTCGATCCTGTGGCGTCGGGTCGCAGGGGGACTGACCGCTGGGCAGCAACAGGCCCTCACGTCGTCGCTACTCGCCACCGTTCGAACTTCGTTGCGAGCATCGTCCGGCCTGACGAAGGGGAACGATTTCGGACGCAACCCACACGAAGCGGCCGAGACGCTGCGGTTGCTCGGCGCGTGCGAGTTGCTGTCCGTTGCGACGAAGCTCGAACTCGGAGACATCCTGCTCGACGTATTGCATCGCGAGCGGTTCGTGTCGCTCCGCTCCGCCGCCTTGTGGGGACTGGCGCGAGTCGGCGCGAGGCGACTCGTCTACGGACCACTCAACGCGGTGGTCTCACCCGACGTGGTCGTTCGCTGGCTGAACCGCCTGATGAAATTCGACAACAGCGATCCGCTGGTCTCATTCGCCGTGATGCAACTCGCCCGCAAAACCGGCGACCGCTACCGCGACATCGACGAGACAACCCGCCACAGCGTACTCGCCTGGATGGATCGCACTCAGACGGCGAAACGCCACCGTGAACTGGTCCGCGAGGTGGGGACGCTCGAAGCCGAAGACCAGTCGCTGCTGTTCGGCGAATCACTGCCGAAGGGCCTGCGGATTACGTGATGCGAACGATCGATGTCCCACAATTCGCGGCGTTGTTCTTCATCCGTGCTCCGGCCCTGCCATCCGTGCGATCATCTGGCCTGAAAGAAATGAATCGCACGGATGGCAGGGCCGGGGCACGGATGAAGGACAAGTGGCGGCTGTTGGATCACCTCGACCAGCAATGCGATTCCGACCGTGAGGAACGCGCTGGTTCGCAATACTCGCCTGAGTCACGTGCGGCGATTGCGCCAGACGGCGATCGCTTGTTCGAGTTGCTCGCCCCAAACTTTGTTGAGGTCTTCCGGGGTCGGAACGTGGCCGTGTCGGACCTCGCCGAAGTACCAGCAACAGGCTTTTCCGAGCGAGAACGTGTACGCAAACGCCATCGCCGCATTGGCGGTCTGACCGAGGATCGGGATCAGTTTCAGCGGAGCCTTCACCGCGAACCGCAACGCCAATTGACCGGCGGCCGCTCCCGCCATTTTCGTCAGCAGCTCGACGTTCATTTTCTGGTCGTACAAGTCGGCGAGGACGTAGATCAGTCTCGTTTGCAGCGCCATCACGGCGGGGATATCGACCAGCGGTAGCGGCGTGGCGGCCGCCGTGGCCGCGAGACTGCTGTACTTAATGATGATCGGCAGAGCTTGTCGCCCGGTGAGATCGGCCAGCGATCGTCGCACATCGTCCAGATGCAACAACGCTTGTCGACACGCGGCGGGCAGCACTTCGATCAGAGCTTCATCGAGTCGTCGTCCGCCGAACTCGGGCTGAGCAAACCCTTCCTCGGGCTTGGTCAGGTCAATGGGAACGATCCGATCGACGAGGCCGCTGAATCGCTCGGTCTGCTCGATGAGCGACCGTCGCAAGTTGGAGTTGAGAGTTGAAGGTTGAGGGTCGATGGACGACGACGAGGGTTCACTCTCGGACTTCGGCTCCGCCCCTCCGCCCTCCACAAACGGGTCCACGTCGGGATGCTGCTCGAACGGATAGGCTTCGTGGAGACAGGTGAGCGCCAGCACGACGGGTCTCGTGGGACGCGCGGCACGGACTTGCTTCAGCGGCCCGATCAACTCCATCAGCGCGTGGTCCATGACTCGCGCGACCACCACGATCACGTGCGTGCCGGCATCGAACGCCGCGAGGTCTTCGGTCGGGTCGTAGCCGACTTCACCGAGGCCGCGCGTGTCGAGGAACTTCACGATCGGCTGGTCGCTCGTCGGGAAATCGTACTGCGAAGACGCTGTGGTCTGAGGCCGGAAGCCGTTCCCAATTTCGGCGGCCGTCGCTCCTGTGAGATACCGCACGATCGACGACTTGCCGCTGCCCGTCTTTCCAAACAACCAGATGACCGGCACGGGAGTCTTCTTCAACAGCTCCGCGCGCTGTCGCTCGAACTGCTCTTCGGTCAGCGATCCGAATCCGAACCACGATTTGAAAAGGCCGAGCATGGGAAGCTTCATCAAGAACCCTCGCCCCGTCATCGGACACTGCGTTTCCGTTCGCAGCGTCGCAGGTTCGGAATGAAGGTGGGAGTGCGTGCGAACAGGTTCCGCGTGCGCTGCTCAGGGTGAATCGAGGCAGCATCCACGGCGAGGTCGTTGTATCTCCCGCTGCGCTGTCACCGCAACCTTGTCGGTCATTCGAGATAAATTCCCAACGCGGATTGCACCGCAACTCAACGTCGCCACTTCACCGCCGCTCAAGCGCGGTCTGTTGTGCTCTCGTCGGCGTCGGGCAGAGTGCGGCGCTGCACTTCGGCTTCCAGGCGCGTGGCCGTTTGTTCCAGCCATTTCTGGTGGATGCGGAGCGAGAGCAAGTTGCGCACGCGCGGCAGCAGGTCGAGGGCATTGATGGGCTTCGAGAGGAAGTCGTTCGCGCCGAGTTCGAGAGCCTGGTACTTGATCTCATCTTCAAAGTGCGCGGTCAGAATGATGATCGGCACATGAGCGGTGGAGGGAATGGCGCGCAGGATCTTCAACAGATCGAGGCCACTCAAGGCGGGCATCATGATGTCGAGTAGCACCAAATCGGGTGGTGTTTGGCGAACGAGGGAGACCACTTCCGTCGGGGCGGTCGAGCTGGCGACGTTCTTGAAGCCCCACGAGTTGAGATACTTGCGGGCGACGCGGATGTTCAGGTCTTCATCATCAATGATGAGGATGCGACCCTGTTCCAAATGCTCGGGGGGCAATCTCCAAGAATCGTGGCCGGAGCGCGGTTGCGAAAAGACCGGCGCGTTCGGCTGAATCAACGACTTCGGAGTCGGGCGTTCGAGCGGGCTGATGGCAGTGACCATGTGAGCGTGTTCCGAGAGAGCAGGCGATGTTCGAGTCGGTCGCGTCGTGGGAAAAGTCGAGTCGTTTACAGGGCAAGGTCGGCAGTCAGGACCGGAGCTTCGACTCGCTCAGCATAGTTCTGAATTGTCAGCACCATTCGATCAATGTCAGTCCAGGTACTCGACCGAATGGCCAAGCACATCTGAGCGGCCGGATTGGTGAAGCAGCCAAACCCAGCGGTTCCGGCCGCCCCCTTGATCCAGTGTGATGCGGTGAGGGCTTCCACGGGGTCGCGCTCTCGAACGGCGTTGGCCAACCGCGTCACTTCACGCTGCAAGACGGGGATGAAGTCGATGACGATCTCCGCGAAATCGGGATCATCGACGGGCAGGCTCGACGGGATCGGTGTCGCATCGAGCGACCTCGCCGATGCGGTTCCTGTCTCAACAGTTTGCTCGGTGTAGATCCGCTCCATGCGAGTGAGCAGCTCTTCGGCACTCACGGGCTTGGTGAGGTAGTCGGAACAACCGGCGTCCAAACATTGCTCACGGTCCCCCTTCATGGCATGTGCGGTCAGCGCGATGATGGGAGTCGATAAACCTGCTTCGCGCATCTTCCCGGCAGCCGTGTATCCATCCATGATCGGCATCTGCATGTCGAGCAGAATGACATCGAACGTTCTGTCGCCGAGTGCCAGATCGCAGGCTTGTTGTCCGTCGGAGGCTTCCACCAGTTCCGCTCCGGCACGCTTCAAAATGAGCGAAATCAGCTTGCGATTGGAATCGCCATCATCGACCAACAGCACTCGCAGTCCCGTGAGTACCGGCACGTCGGCGGCGGGGCGTCCGCGTTGCTTGCGAGCCGGAATCACATCGCCCACTGCATTCAGGGACGAGAAGTGCGTTTGCTGGAGATCGCCCGTTGCCACGGACAACCGGAAGTCGCTCCCCGCACCCGGCGAACTTTCGACGATCAGGTCGCCCCCCATCAGACGGGCCAGTCGGCGACTGATTGACAGTCCGAGACCCGTGCCCCCGAACCGTCGCGTGACCGAAGTGTCGGCCTGCATGAAGGGTTCAAAAATTTGGTTCTGTTTGTCGGAAGGAATGCCGACGCCGGTATCGATCACGTCGATGACCAGCTTCACCGGGAGCGACTCGCGTTCGACACGCGCGATCAGCCGCACGCCACCAGTCGGCGTGAACTTGCGCGCGTTTCCGAGCAGATTGATCAGAATCTGTCGTAACCGTGCCCCGTCCGTTTCGATCGTTTCGGGAACCTGTCCTTCCCAGTTGTAATCGAGGCTGAGGCTCTTCTCGCGGAACGGGACGCGCATCAGCGAGACCACTTCCGACAGCACGCTGTGCGGCGAGTTGGGTTGGAGTTCGAGTTCGATGTAACCCGCTTCGATCTTGGACAGGTCGAGGATGTCGTTGATGACGGTCATCAGATGACGACCGCTGGAGACGACGGTCCCCAACATCTCATCGCGTTCCTCCGCCGAATGGTTCCAGTCGGAGCGGAGCAAGTCGGCGTAGCCCATGATGGCGTTAAGTGGCGTCCGGATTTCGTGACTCATGTTGGCGAGGAAGTCGCTCTTGGCGACCGAGGCGGCGAGTGCCTCCTTGGTCTTGCGTTCGAGTTCCGCCGTCCGCTGTTGAACGAGTTCGGTCAGGTTCTCGCGGTGCTGCGTCAGTTCACTGTCGCGTCCTTCAATGGCGGTCAGCATGGCGTTGAACTCGCTGACGAGTTCGCCCAGTTCATCGTTTGAGACCTTCGTGGCTCGCAGCGAGTAGTCGCCACTTTGCACCACGCGGTGAGCGGTCGAAACCAATTGCAGAATCGGTTGCGAGATCGCCCGTTGCAGCCAGGCAGCCAATCCGACCGAGAGCAACACACTGAAGAACAGCACGATCGCCGCCAGTCTCAATTGATCGCGCAGCCGTGCCCAGAGCTTTTGAAGATCGACTCGCAGATAGATCAATCCGGCCAGCTTGTTGCCACGCTGAACAGGTCGCACGAGATGCAGAAAACCGTCGTCGCCGAACTTCCCGTTGAGTTTGCTGATCCGGTCGAGCGGCGGTGCCCCTTCCGTGTCGCGCAGGAACGAAGCGAACACGGTCCCCTTCGCGTCATACAAGCAGGCCAACGAAACCTGAGTATCGAACTGGAGCGATGACAACACGGTCTTCGCATCTTCGGAGTCCGAAAACTCCAATGAGGCGAGACAGTTTTGCCCGAAGACATCTGCCGTCGTCGAATAGCCCTCGACCATCGCCGCTTTGGTGATGCGGTGATCGATTACGGAGAACGCGATCCCCGTTCCCAAGAGTGCCAACAGGCTGGTGATGACCGCCAGCAGAATCAATTTCCAACTGATCGACAGATCACGAAATGTCTTCACACGCCCGCTCCCACTGACCTCGCTGGAGACCGCAGATCGTGCAACGGATCTCCGGTTCGCGTTGAGAGACTGACCTCCTGGCAACACCCTATTTCTCTAGGTCAGAATGCGAAAACGAAACGCCATTTTTTGGACAGGCGCGGGATTGCCATTCGCTCGACAGACCGACCTTGCGGAATCTGCCGACGGTGACGGTCAGGGCCAGTGGCAAGATGAAACGGTTTCGGCGGCTTCGATCCTCCGCAGCCTGTTATTCGGCTTCCGTAATTGATGGCCAGCCGGAGCAATTTGGCATTGATGACCAAGCTCGCGGCTTTGGCGGCCGACTGTTTGATCTCCAGTTTGACCGTCCTGCCGACGCGCACGAAGTTGATCGTGGCACCTTGCTTGAGTTCGTCAGCGACCTCGCTCACGATCAGAACCGACTTCCTTGAAGTGATCTTGGCCACGCGCGCCAGCACGTTGGGGTCACTCGATTCTGAACCGGTGACAAAGATCATGTCGCACGGCTGATTCTTCTCGATGGTGGCGAATTCTCGCAACACGATCTTGCGATTCGCGACGATTTGCCCATGGAGTTCGCGAATCGTGGCCACGACATCCGGAGCTTGCAGCGCCGGCCCCAACACGCCGACGGTGAAGGCTTCCGGCGTCACCGGATTGGGCCAGCGGACGTAGTTGCAGAAGTTATAAATATAACCAACCTTGACGGCGTATTCGTCCTCTTCGTCATTGGCCAACCAACGCCCTGTCGCCGCGAGGACGATCGGAACTGACAGTCGTGATGTGGAAGTCTCGCCTGTTCACCGGTCGGTGCCGTTTAAAGAAGGTCTAGGTTCTGCTGAATGCGCTGCTCTCGATCGTAAATCGTTTGTACCTCACGCGGTCGAAATTGACGTAGGCGATTACTGTAGTCTCGTCGCTCCGCCGACGAGACCTCTTGTCGGCGGAGCGACAAGTCTACAGTAGGTGGTGCGACAACCCGTCGAACGCGCAGCTTCAATGCTCACCGCGCGAGGGATAATTTAAAACGTGAGTTCGCTCCCCATAAATAAACCGATACCGGGTTCTCGAACAAAATTGGGACGACCATCTGATCCGACGATGACCAGGGAGCCGTGTTGCGTATAGCTCTGGTTGAACATGTTTTCGACCGAAGCGGTCAATCGCTACCATTCTCGCGGGCGGTAGTAGCCTCGCAGAGAACAGACGACGAATCCGTCTGTGGACAACTCGGCCAGCGTTCGCGCGACGCGCGATTGTTCGACCACCAACCGCGTCACGAACTCACAACTCCATTTGTCGGCCGCTGGCTCCAAAACCCTCGCCCGCAGCGTGCTGCTCAGCGGATAGATGTTCGGCAGCGGGTCGTTGCCACCGAGACGTTCAAAGTGCCCGGACGAAGGGGCGTCGAGGATGAACACTTGGGGGAACGATTGGTTCCTTCGACGTAAGAGGTCGTTGCGGAGAGCGATAGCCACGGCTGAACGCGATACTCCGAGAAGCAATCGCGACCCCACAATGTCGCCCACGGGAGATTGGCATAGGTGTAACCGGCCGAGGAATTGTCGGCATTAGTCGATCCCAGCACGATGTCGCCCCGTGCGGGAAAGCTCGACAAATCGCGTCCTAAAACGTGTGAGTCGGTCCCCGCGATCGGACCGACCGTTGAGGCCTCGACTGGAAGGATGTAGTTGTGAATCAGCGAGTGATAGCCCCGCACTCCAAATGAGGAAGGCCCGTTCGTGTAGTTTGCTCCAAGATCGAGTTGAGGCTTTGTTCGGGCGCGAGTTTGGAATTGCCATCGACGAAACTGTTTCCGAACCGGACGAGCGGCACATACGGTCCGTCGCTATAGAGTTCGGACGGAGTCGCATTGCGCATCGCGAAGGCCGCTCCCGAATTCACCGTCCAAGTCTCCGTCACCTGAGAGCGTTGCGTGAGGTAGGCCATCCCCAACCCGTTGACGTTCTTCTCGACACCGGGGATGTAATACAAGCGCGCCGGGTCGGTAATCGTGGTGATCACCGGGTCGTTGGAGTTGACTTGGTTCCACACATAATCGAGCCGCCCCCGCAATGGTCACGGTTGTGCCATCGCTGACTGGGATCAACACGTTCGTAAACAGTCCGATATCGTTCTGACTCGAAGTCGGTATTCCGAATAAAGGCTCACCATACATCAGTGTTCCATCCGCTAGAAAATCGCTCTCGGAATACTGTGTCGTCGATCGACGCCAATCGGCTCCCACCGTCAACTGCGGCTGGTCGGTGTCTCCAAACGTGGCGTGAGTACGAGTCCCCATGGAAGTCGAACGTCCCGCACTGATCGTATTGACCGGCAGATCGGTCGGCTCCGTGACGGTGATAAAATCGTGAAAGAACGAATCCTGCTTGGCTCGACTGGCCGCATCGCCCTGATATCCCGTATCGTGATACCAACCTTGTATGGCGAACGCTTCCGGCCCCTGTCGATCCGGCTGCACGACATATTTCACGTTGAACTGATTGTTCACCGAGTTATTGATGTCGTAGACGACACCCGGCAGTTCGAGGTTATTGATTTCCGTGCGCAGATAATTGAAGTCTAATCGAGACTCGCTCGACAGATCGCGACTGAATGCGACCAACAAATCTTGCTTGTTGTAGCTCGATGGAACCCGGACGCCGTGACTCCCACCGGTGCGATAGTCGTTGCCGGTCCGCAGTCCATAGCTAGCATAAGCACTATAGTCGGAGCCGCCCATCCATGCGTTTCCGCGCGTATAAAGTGCTCCGCCGTTTGCTCCGTAGCTCATGGACGAAGAGGCATGTCCCTGAAAGCCGTCCTCATAACGTTGGCCCTGTTGGAGATCGGCCACGAGGAACGCGAAGCCGGGACCGTAGAGCGACGAATACGGGCCGTCGATCACCGTAATGTTCTGCACGATCCCCGGATCGACCTGACTGAACAGGGAGTCGATATCGACGCGCGTCTTCATTTCGTTCATCCCGTTGGCGACGGCGATCGTCTGCTGTGAGTTATACCCGCGTACCAACGCATCAAGATTGATGGCCGATGTCCGTCGAACGTTGACGCTTCCCGCCTTTTCCAGCAACTCACCGGTTGTCGCCGCGTTGCGATTCGACGAGTCCTCGGTGGAGACATAGCTGGAAGGGACATCTTTGTTTCGCGCAGGGGCAGACGGCTTGACGGGGATGTCTCCCAGTTTGTCGATATCGACGTTGAATAGAGCCTTCGGTGTGCGGCCGGAACCGGGTGTCGATTTCGGCGTCGGGCTTTCGTCCAGCGCAGGAATTTCCTCGGGTTCCTCCGCACCGGTCAGGTTCAATTTGCTGAATCCGGCAGAATCGGTATCGTCGGCCGATGCTCGTGAGACCGCAGGCGGCGTTGATCTCGGTCGTTGTGGAGAATTCACGCGGCGACGGACGATGCGCGGCGGTGGCGGCGAGTTCTCGCTCTCTACGGACTCGTCTTCTGAGGGGTCCGCTCTAAGGCCATTCTCTGACTGCCAATCACCACCACTTTGACGCGGGGAACGGCGGTCGAGTCGCTCTTCGGCGCTGGTTGATTCAAAAGTGACGAGTTGGAAGAGACCGAATTCCACCAGCAGAGCGATATGCGACCGGACACGAATCCCCCCTGCCGACTCGCGCAAGGGAGCCGGTGGCAAAGTCGCGACGCTGCGAGGCGCCGTTCGTAGCATGTTCGGTGTCCTCTCCGTGACCGATCCCGATCGCATCCTGATCTTCCAACATCCTTCGTATTGGATATCGCGAGAACAGGCCCGCGTTCAGTCCTCGGCTCTCCCATGGAGGTTGATCGCGTAACAACCGTGCCGTCGTGATACTCGACGAGATATCAGAGCTATCATCGCTCCGAGTCACACCTGCACAGGCGGCATCGCAGGACCCCGCGAACCGTCGCAACGGGAACAAGAGGACGGCTGACGCTGAGGCGTGGGTTGTCTATTCCGATTGTGATAAGTTTCACGAACCTACTCGGTGAGTCACGCCGCTCACTGATCGAGTGTGAAGATTGGATGAAGTGACTCATCTGAAGTTCCCTTCGTTCGTTGATGCCGCACGACCGATGTCACTGACGAACCAAACTGTGTGGCTCGGTTAAACAGATCGGGTGCCAATCAATCTCACTTCAGGAGTACCAATCATGATTGGATGGCTGTTCCAAAACCCTGTGGCCAACCTGCCGGGACCGTGGTTTTTGATGTTGTTTGCGGTCGTCGCCGTGAGCGGGTTGATTGCGGCAGCGGTCGTCTTGATGCTGTTCGATGAGACTCGTGATCGCGAGAACTTAGCGATCCCCGAATCGCCCGATCCGTATGAGATCGCCTATCTACGCGGAGGGACTCCCGAAGTGACGCGACTCACGGTGTTCGATCTCCTGCAACGCGGAGTCCTCGAACTTGCCAACAAGGAGAAGTGGCTGGGTGTTCTCGCGCAGGGTAAGGAACTGAAGCGAGGTTCCGTCCAGCTCGATTCCAGTCGAGATGGCTCGCTGCTGCTGGTTGCCGGAAGCTGGTTCAACACGTCGCGCAAGCCCGAGGAAATCTATGGCAAATCGGACTCGCTGGTGAAGCAGCTCGAACCGCTGTGCGAATCGTATGAGTCTCGATTGAAGGAGCGCGACCTGCTCGAGACCGACGGACATCAATCGACTCGTCACATCGCTGGTGGAGTACTCACCGTCGGTCTGCTCGGACTAGCCGCATTCAAGAGTACGGCGGCTGTCATGACTGGGCACTTCAATGTCGGGTTCCTGATCTTGTTTACGGTCGCTTCTCTGATCGGGACTGCGGTCGTGTGTCGGAAGAAGCGCCTGAGCCACCTTGGACGCCGGTATCTCGAACAGCTTCAACTGGCGTTCGCGTCACTCAAATCGGCAGGGAAGTACCCCACATCGAACTCGTCCACGAAGGAGCAAGGAATGAACCCGGCGCTGCTCGTGGCGATGGGGTTGTTCGGCATCGTCGTGTTGAAGGAGTCTGCCTACGCCGACTTCTACAAGACCTACGAACGAGCCGCAGCAACGGGCGGCGGTTGCGGTTCCGGTTGTGGATCCAGTGGCTGCGGCGGGGGGGGTTGTGGTGGTGGCGGATGCGGCGGTTGTGGTGGAGGCTGAGAACGGATCGTCGTATTCAACAACGTCGCATTCAAAATCGTGTCGAGGAAGAGCCGCCATGCTCGCAAACATCCCGGTCTTGGGCGTCGGCCTTGGATATCGCGAGCCGTTCAAGGCGGGGCTGTTTCTTCATCGGAAGGCCATCGATTTTCTGGAGGTCACGGCCGACCACTTCTTCGGTGATTCATCTGACAAGGCAACTGTCGGCAAGACGGGGCCGATCTCGCCGACGAGTGCTGCGGGGCGAGACCTCGCGCTGCTCAAGGCTCACTTCCCACTGATCCCGCATGCGCTGAACCTGTCGTTGGGAAGTGCCGAAGGGTTGGACAGCGGCTATCTGCACCAACTGGCTGCGGTGATCGAGGCCGTTGATCCCCCTTACTGGAGCGAACACATTGCTCTGACCAAAGCG